>DATHJY010000010.1 GCA_035489575.1 Verrucomicrobiia bacterium | reverse complement strand
AAGATTGAAGCGACCTTCGACTACCTCAAGGAGCACATGCACCTGGTTAGCTCGTTCCCGAGGAGCGTGAACGGCTACGCCGTTCACTACCTACGGACGCTGCTCGGTTACCAGATGGGGAGGGTTTCGTGATTCACGGCTGATTGTCTTCGCAACTTGCGAGACATTCCGTCTACCCAAAGAGGTGCTCATGAGGCTTCGGCTTCGATACGTGCTAGCCACCACGCTGGCTGCCGTGCTGCTCACTGCTGCCTGCGGCAGCGACGACGATGACACGGACGCCAGCTCGGCCACCACCAGCGCACAGACGGCTACCACGACGACGACCGTCGTGGAACTCCCGGCTTGCGGATCAGGCATCGTCCCCACCAGTCTGCCCACGGTCCTGCCCCAGCCGGGCCAGAGCGTCAGCAGATGTGAACTCAGTCTGAAGGTCAGCGGGTCGTGCAAGGACGGCAACAACACCGGCCTGGCCATCACCGGCGACGGCTTCACCCCCGGCGGACAGATCCAGGAAGTCGCCTGGACTGTCGACACCGGCGCGGCGTACCTGGACTTCGCCGCCGGCGGTATCGGCCAAGTGGCCACCAATGGCCGCATCGACGTGCGTCCGGACGGAACCACCAGGACCTGGGACTGCGGCACAACACGTAGCGGTACGGCAGACGCACCTGGCACTTACGCCCTTGGCGTTCTCGACAAGGACAGCGGTGACTTCGTGTTGGCCACATTCACCGTGGACACCGAGAGCTAGCTCTCGAAGACATACAGCAGACGGCACGGCTCGGAGGAGCATTCAAGCACATCCGTGCACCTCCGAGCCGCCGTCTGCTATCCATCCATGCAGCATTTATAATTACGTATCCTCAAACAAAATGGCACTCTGTCGTAACGACAGAGTGCCAAAGTATGCACCGGACCTGTTAACAAATCGCGGAGTTGTACGAGTACTGTACCTCTGCACCAAGACATGCGTTGTTCATGTGGCTTATACTGGCAGGATTTGCTATGCCAGTGACTGGGAGTCCTCCAGGTTGTGAGTTGGAGATATACTGCCAAACGGTCACCATGTCTCGCATTTGAGTGTCATAGGTCAACGTGCTGGGTAGCAGTTGCCAAGCTGGGTTGCCTGTTTGGCCGTATTTGACACGGGCTTCGTTCAGCCAAGCCTTCATAACCCACACACAAGGATGTGAAGTTACAGGATTAGTCAGCTGATACGTCTGGCCACCATCTGTGCAGTATTTCAGTGGCTGACTCGCCATCCAGTTCAGGATGCGCTGAGGGTAGCTGGTATTAATTCCGTCTACACCTGCATCTTTAAGAGGCAGAGCCTGAGCAGGCGTATCGATTGTCCATGGGTAAACCTTTAGCTGGTACTGATGTGCCTTGGCTACAAATGCTGCGCTGGCAAGGACCATAGGAGGCTGGATAGAGGAGAACGGTGGGTTGTAACCGCCGGGGAAATTATTGTTACCTAAGTAGTTTATGAACTCTATGGTTTCGTATCCTGTGGCTGAAGTTGCTACCGTGGGGCAAGCAGTACGGAAAGCGCTCATATTTGGGTGTTGGTTTGGTGGTACACCGTTTTCTCCGCTAGAGACTAACACTCTACCTTGAGCACTCTTGCTCGTAATGAGCGTACAGAGCGCAGTAGCAGAAGCTGTGGTAGTTTGCTTAATTTCTATACCGATCCGGGCACTTGGGAATGCATCTAGCAGCTCTGATGCTTTTACGATCTTAGTTGCGTTAGGGTCAGTAGATGTACGGTACGGAAAGGTAACCCCCCCATCCTGCGTCCAGTCGTATCCAATGTTACAATTTTGCGCAATGTAGGTATAAGTCAACGAGCTAATAGCCCCCGTACAGTTGCTACGGAAGTCGAGTGTTTCGTCGTGATAAAGCACCAGTACACCGTCGCTAGTGGCAAGCATATCCGTATCAAGAACGTCTGCACCGGCATTGTAGCCCTGTGTGAAGCCCAGCATGCTATTAGATGGATATTCACCCTCACCAGCCTGGTGAGCCATGACCAAAGGGCTTTGATCGCCCACCTTGGGCTGATACCACGGCCCCGTCGCCGGAAGTGCCTGTGCTGCTGGCGCAACAACTGTCGTTAAAATTGCTGAAATAACCGCGATAAGTAAAAGTTTTATTCTCATGCCTCTATAGTACGCAAGCTTAACCGTTTATATTGTGAAAATTCCCTCTAAATAACTTCACTACATTTAGTAATATGCTGACCGGCCACTTATGAAAGACTTATTATCTCCTTATATGGAACGTGAGGTTGGCCGAGTCGAGTTTGCCAAAGCCGACCTAATGCTACCGCAGCCACACCCCAATCCGCTTGAGTTATGGGAGCCTTTATCTAAAGTCTCGAATGAGGTTGGTATCACTGTTGTTGCCACCCACGTAGCCGTTGACTTAGTACCGGATATTCACGATGGAGAGCCTCAGCAAGTGGGGCTAATTACCCTCCGTCTGTGGTTTGACGAACGCGAAGGACGCGCCAGAACTCCGACCTTGCCGTACTTCTACTCGGCCGCACACCAGGTAGCCGTAGCACTCAAAACCAGCATGCCCAGGTTCGACCAGCAAGGAAACAACTCTACTCAGGTGGTACTGGGCCTAGCGAGCGGCTACGAAAGAGATTCACGACGACTTCCCTCTACCATCTACCACCAACATGCTCCTCCCAATTCGAGCATCCGGTTTGGGCACCTACTGTACATTGGCCGGGGAGATCCCGAGGCACTTGGTGACGATGCCGACCCTAACCCCGCTTTTAGGGGGTTTGATAAATACCATGGCGCCCAAGTAGCCGTAGTCAGCTTTCATTCTACAGAGGACAATGTCCGCACTATGCATGAAGCGGCGGAGATTGGCCAACAATATTTCTATACCTTCGAGGGCATACGACCTCAAGGCCCACAGAGCTTACGACAGACGGTTGGCTATGTCGGAAACGTAGCGCTGCGCGAAGCCGCCCAGGGCGAAACTCGCGAGTCATTGTTTGAAGAAGCAGAGACAGGTCAGATTCGCGACATTCTTGGCAAATTCTCTCTTGCCGGTACGGGCGGCGTCAAAATCGAACAGCTATGGGAGTCAGATCCCGGCTCCGAGGAAGCCACGCGAACCATATTAGATAAATTATTTAAGGTAGGGTACGTAACCTACTATACGGGCGAAACCGGAGAGCATCGTGTGCGCCTGACCAGCCACAGACTGTGGGGAGAAAGCCAGCTTGGTGGCAAAGAGTCAATTATTCACCGTTTACGATTGTTCAGGCAGTAATGTATCTTTTTGTAACTAATTCTTATTGTGTTACTGTCAACTAAATGTCAGAGAGTTCCGAAGCTACCGCCCTGCCTTCGGGGTGACTCACTGCTCCAGCAATTCCAACGGGTTAACATCGGCCAAGTGTAGCCGCCGCATTACAGTCTCATAGTCCGCATCGCCGTCAGGATTAGTAAGGAAGTCAGCCGCCTCGCGAGCCGCGGCGCCCGCCCTAGACACATATCGCCGACTATCATAAGTAATCGCAGCCAGGTTGTCACCGTGCCCAGCCACGATTGCTCCAAGCATAATAGCTTCGGTGGTAGCGATTGCCATGCCATGCCCCAAGATAGGGTCAGGCCGGTACACAGCATCGCCAGCCCGCAACAGTCCTGTCGGGAGAGCCGTGTTGGCGTCGTTGGCTTGCCTGACAGCCATCAACTTATACGCCGGGAAAAAATTTTGGTCGGCAGGCGTACTAACCGAATCCAGCAGTTCAGCTACTTCATCTCCGCCTGGCAGCCCCCGAAAGTGGGCTTTTACCTCTCCGAACGTAGTAGGTGGAGTGTCGTCCTCAAAGCCCGAGGTTGAGACTTGCCAATGATCAGGATCAACTGGGGATACTATGCCACTCTTGGTTTGATCTTCGCCCGGCAAGTTCACCCAGAGGGAGTTCCCCTCGTAGTCTGTCTGGGGGCGCTCCACCACCAAGCCTGTATACCATCGGCCACTCGGCGTGCTGGCAATATCAGGGGCGGGCAAGCCAGCACCTCTGAGCCAACGAGGAACGGCAGAAAGCGCCCCCATAGCATCCACTACGATATCAGCAGCTAAGATTGTCTGCCCCTGAGTTATTTCATGTTCTACGGCCACACCAGTCACGGCAGTATCATCGATCCGCAAACCTCGGGCTAGGGTTCGTCCAAGGAAACGGACGTTATGTGCTTCTGCAAGAACCCGATGAGCCGACAGTTCCATGGTCATTCGCCGGGCAGTCCTCCATTGGATCCCAAAATCACCTTCTCGTGGCATCTGAACACCACCCACGGTCGCATGCAAGTCGCGCGGCACATGCACCGTGCCCGCTCCCAGAGCGTTCAAGTGGTCTATATAGCCGGGAGTACCGGGCTGGCCGGGCATAAGCTCGTCCAGATTTGTCCATGCTCGATGCGCCAAGTTGTGTATTTGCCGGCCTTGCGGCAAGTGCCTTCTGGGCTCTACACCCATCGGCGCGGGATCACGGCCGACAACTTGTAGGCACTGAGCGTAAGGCTGCAATGCCGCCGCAATTGCCAGTCCAGCTATACCGTCGCCCAAAACAACAATATTGTTGATAGGCGCATCCATTTCGGGTGTAAGCGATGACACCGCCAACTCTTTCATAAGGACAGTAGTGTACCAACTTTTAAAACCCGCCGCAATGAACCACCCTTACTTCAAGCTTTAGGTTCTTAATGATAATCTTCAAAAGTTTGTTTCTCGAACTATATCCCAGACAAGAGGTTCTTGAATTTGGGCAGTACTCAAGAAGATGGACAAAACATGCCCTAGGGCTACTTAACATAAGCTGCAAATTATTGCTGATGATTAAACGGCAGGCAGGCGAGAAAAATTGCGCAAGAATAATGCGGTGTTTCACTATCTAATACATAATTTAAGGAGCTATATGTCTAACACAACACGTACACTCGTGGTTCGGGGCAAATCAATGATAAGCATGATAGCGATGGCTCTTGTTGTAGCATCGTTTAGTATGTTTGCAGTACCCCAAAAAGCAAGTGCACATACTCTGCCAAACTGTAACCCAAGTACACAACGCTGTTCACCTACTATCATGGAGTGTGAAGTATATAGGCCATTCCTCTATTGGGGCGTTGCTAACCAGCGAGGATGCGTAGCGGCACTGCAGGGATTCTTGCATGAGTATGGAGCTTACTACAGAGGAGCCATCGATGGCCTCTTTGGATCGATAACATACGAGGCTGTGCGGGAGTTTCAAGACCCAGGCACCATAGCCGTTGACGGCCAGGTAGGCAATGACACATGGACCAGGATAGACCTCACCTGCTCTCTTAGCCCAAGCCCCGCCGTGGCAGACACCTGCAATTCACGCTTTGAATACTAGCAGCTTTGGCACAGTATCAACCGAGCCTTACGAAGGGCTCGGTTTTTTTTGCAGCCGAATTACCACCAGTTAGGTGAAACTCAGAAGTTGCACGCTGTGCAATCTGTTATGATTGAATGATGAAAACTGTTGTTATTACCGGCGGAAGCGACGGCCTTGGAAAGGCTACGGCAGAAAACAACTGCGACTATTATGTTTGTGATGTAAAAGATGCCACTCAAGTCGCTGAAACTTTTCAAAAAATACACGACAAGCATCAGCGCATAGATGTGCTGCTCAATAATGCCGGCGTCATAGTAAATGGCGATCTGGTAGATACAACCTACGAAGACATCACCAACGTTATCACCACCAACACACTGGGATCCGTATATTCTGCCAAGGCGGCGCTGCAGTACATGAAACCGCAGAAGAGTGGACTTATCATCAACGTTGTTTCGCAGGCAGGGCTAATTGCCCGCCCCAACCGCTCGATTTACAATGCCTCGAAGTGGGCGATTACCGGGTTCACAAAAGCCCTGCAACAAGAGGCAGCTGCATACAATGTGCGCGTCAGCGGTTTTTACCCCGGCACTATAAAAACCGACTTAATTTGCCAAAGCTGGCTTGCCTCTCAACAGTTCTGCTATTACTACCGCCCAGGCCGTAAAAGCCATAGAGTTTTTGCTACAAACGGACGAGGCTGTCCTGATACCACAGCTAGATATTAAGCATCTCAACCAATAGACAGTTTCAAAAGCGGTTGAGCCGTAGGCTCAACATTACCAGAACGCGACAGAGCAAGCCGCACAATGTGCAAAATCATATGTTCATAGCTCTGCTTTATAGTGAGTCTGTATGCTCTGGGGAATGACCCATATCCTTGGATCAGACTGGGTAGCAAATTGGCTTCTAGGAAATGTGGTGTGCCGTACTGGTCTAGACGGATATCTATACGGCCATAGTCGCGCGCGCCAAGCGCGTGGAATACAGTCAAGGCAAGCGCGCAGACCTTGGACCTTATGTCCTGATCGGTCACAGCCAACACCTTTTCTCTATCAGACGATTTCACACTCCCACTCAAGATGCGTTGCCCGTATTCGTCTGTTGGAGCCAGCAGCTCTACGGGCATGACAGAAAACTCAGCAGTGTTTTCTTGCCTGAGGATGGCAACGCTAAATTCCCGACCAGATAGATATTTTTCTATGAGTGAATCAGACTGCAACCTCGTGGCAATCGATGAAACCTTTGCCTCTAGCTCGCTAAAAGTATGGACAACAGATTTGCTATTAATACCTACGCCACCGCCTCGGCTCGTCGGTTTCACGAATAGTGGATAGGCAAAAGGCACGTCCACTAAGGGACGGCGTTGGTATGCGACCGCAAATGGTGAAGTCTTGAGGCCAGCATCTAGTACCCGCCGTTTGGCCAGTGACTTATCCATTTCTAGTTGGTGCGCTTTGTGTCCCGAGCCCGTGTAGGCAATTCCGCGCTCGTCAAGGTAGTTGCTCAGCCATACTTTGCTATTACCGACATTGATAGAACTTGCGCCTAAAAATACCAGATCTGGCGCATCAGCAACAAGCGCCTCAAGATCGGCCATGGTGTCAACCAGAGTAATTCCTACCCTGGTGTAGTGACGCGACAGGACTGCCAGCACTCCGGCCCGAGACGCTTCGCTCATAGAACTAAGGCGCTTGTTGGAAGAGCTGACAATCTGAATGTGTTTGTTCTTTTTTATCATAATAAGCAATCAGCCGGCCTCTTCAGTTCTAAGAAAAGGCCGGGTTGTTTGAAATCTAAGAGTAACTAGACTGAATTAGTAAGATTTGCGGAAACTGCCGCCAGAGCGGTTGTCTTCTTGAGGGCGAGCTTGGTTAACAACAATTGCACGGCCGCTCACTTCTTTGCCGTTTAGTTCTTTGATGGCGTTTTGGCCTTCTTTGATGTCTTCCATCTCTACAAAACCAAAGCCTTTGGACTGACCGCTGTCACGGTCCTTGATAACTACTGCGCTGACTACCTTGCCCTGCTGGGCAAAAAGATCGTTCAGTTCTTGTTCGGTCACGCTATAGGCAAGACCGCCTACGTAAAGTTTCATTGACATACTATTTATCTCTTTCTGTTAGCTAATATCACACGCGCCTAAATGACTTCTAACCGAAATAATAGTAGATTTTTCAAATACGAATTATAACAACGGAGAGGGTTCAGTAACCACTTGCTTATTTATAGTATAACACAGATAAGCTTTATCCTTGTATCTGGGGCCTCACCGCTCCTAGGCTTTTCCAGATGAGCAAAGGGCTTTTACCCACAGCGTCAGCAGGGCCAAGGTAAGCACTACACCATTTATGAGTAGCAAAGTGTCGTCTTTGGCGCTGACCAAGATAATAGAGTTCACATACAGCGTAGTTAGGCCCACGCCCATGATGGACTTGAGGTGTGTTTTCTTCATATCCGCGACAACCGCTCGGATAGCCGGTAAGAAGCTGACCGAGATAGTGGCTATGTAGAGAGCGACAGGCACAGACTGAAGGCCAAAGTACAGCAGGCCCTGGCCGGAAAAATATGGCTGAGACCTGTAGAAGAATGTGCGAGCAATAAATGTGGCAACCAACAGAACCGCTGTGACAGTCACCAGCGTAGTGCTCTTACTCGGAGATTTAAGTGAGGCAGCCTTGGCATAAGCTAGGTGGCCCAGCAAAAAAGGAATTACGCCAACCAGGATAAGCGGCTTTATGTCTGCGGGCTTTGTTAGGACTACCAGTGTCCATATGGCCATGCCAGCAGCGTAGCTGGCCAGGCCGACCCCAAAGTATTTTAGGCTTTCTTGCTTTTGGCCCAGAAACCACTTTGCTAATAACGCCGTGCCAATTGCTCCGTGTATAAAGAACAGTGGCACAAGTACATTTGAAGTTACGTTGTCCATAGATTGCCCTCGCTTGTTTACGCCCCTTAGAGTCTATTAAGCAAATAGTAGCATAAGCAGTATGTTTATGGCAGTGGGTAAAACGGCATATGGCATACTGTTATGTATTGTGCAGCCAGAAGCAAACGGCGAGATAGCCCAACCCATTGCGCTTGAACATCCCCTGCAAAAGGGGGCTATCCTGGTAGGTCAGCTGCTGGCGTATCCTGCTCTGCTGATCCTGCGCCTGGTGCTTGTGAAGGATTTGTCCCGCCATACCGGAGCCTTCAGCCTCAAAGACGACGTGACCTACGTGATCTACGCCAACCACCAAAGCATGCTTGACCCCTTAGTCATCTGCGCCTCCTTACCAGTTAGCTGGCTGAGGCAGTTGTTGCCATTTCGTTTTTTTATCGAGAATGCTTACTTTAAAGGGCCTGGCAAATTGCTCCTGAATAGTCTGGGTGGCTTCCCGGCCCACTACCAGTCAGGCACGGCCTATGGGTTAGATAAAGCCCGGGCGGTCATGGGTGCCGGCCAGACAGTTGTCATTTTTCCACCCGGTCGCCGGACGCGTGAGCCTATTGCCAAGCCCGGGATCTCTGTCCTGGCCACCCACCCCAACGTAGAGCTTATTCCCATAAACATAGACTGGAAACACCGCTGGCACTGCAGTGTGCATATCGGCCAGCCCATCGATAGTGCTCGGGCCAGTTCGGCCGAAGAGCTGATGCAACACGTCTATGATTTGACGCCAACCACGACCTGATAACGCCACAGCCCGTCTTTGAAGGTGTCGTACAGTTGATAATTGGCGATGGTGTAGTCATGGCGAATAGTGTCTATAAGCCGCAACCTTTTGAGAATCCCAATAAACGGCAAAGCTAGACCAGCATTGTGCTGACACTTTTTCAGGGATGGTTCGACATTGGCTGACAAGTCATGCAGTGCAACAGACTTAAAACCAGCCGCAGCAAACAACCCTTTGTACTGACTGGGTGTCAGCAGGTCTGGCATCATCCAGCCCTCTAGGAATGGCCTCATCCTCTCGTGTTCTTCCGTGGAAAGCACTGGCTTGTCGCGCAGCAGGTATTCGGCAATAACTAACCGACCACCCGGTTTGAGCAGCCTAAAGGCTTCTTTGACAAACTTGTCTTTGTGCTCGCAGTGCACGATGCTTTCCTGCCCCCAGACAATGTCGAACGAGCCATCCGGCAATCCGGTATTGGCGTAATCGCCCTGGATAAACTTCAGCTTATTTGCTGCTGGCGAACTGGCTGCAGCCCTTTGGGCCTTTTGGACCTGGTACGGCACCACCGTAACTCCCGTTACCTCGCAGCCACAATTTTCAGCCAGCCACAATGCAGATCCGCCGTAGCCACAGCCAGCATCTAGCACTTTGTCGGTGCCCGTTACGTGCGCCAGCTCTGCCACCTTTTGATTCATCTTTTGCAACGACTCTTCGTGTGGGGTTTGCGGCGAATCATAGTAGCCAAAGTGCAAGGCTAGGGCTTTACGGCCTGACCAAAAATGCTCGTAGTCAAAGTTGGTTGATTTGTAGTAGGCCAGCACCTTATCAATTTGTTTTGACATGTAATTCCTTTCTATTTTGCAGCCAGTTAAAACCAAGCAGCGCAACCCCAGTAGCCAGCGGAATGGCCTGCAATTCCAGAGCAGATAGGTCTGTTCGTTGCCAACACAACAAGTATGCCAGCAAGGTGATAATAGCGACATTGGCGGCCCGCGCTATGACAACGACCAGTTTTTGCTGATCGTCGACATTCCGGACGCCAGCAAGTTCATACAACCACGCACATACCATGACCGAACCAAGCGCCAAGGGCACCAGCACGCCAGAGGCAAATGACGTAGCAGCCACCACTGCTGCCATAGCCACTATCCAAAACAGGCCACTCACGGCCGTAGTTATTCGGGGACCAAACCGAAGTAAAAAAGTTATTTTGCCATGACGTTTATCACCCCTTACGTCTCTGAAATCTTTCAGTAGCAGCCGAGCCACAAAACCCAGAGCCAAGCCAGCCGTGAGCAGCCACGGATACGGCTGGGCACTTTCCACTGACCAAAACCCTAACGAAAACGAATAATAGGTGTACGCGCCAGCCAATAGCAACGGCGCTGCAAAAGTGCGATCTGTTACCCGCAGCGGCTTGAGCGAGTAGATATAGTCTATGAAAAGTATCGCCAGGGTCAAAAACACCGCACGCCAGCCATAGAAGGCAGCTAGCCCCAATGCAAGGGCACTGCCAAAATGAATACCCCAAAACTGAGCAGAGGTAATGTCTTTTGAGACAAGCGGTCGGTCTGTGGCATCCTTGAGGTTTATTGCGTCAATGTCGCGGTCGGCATAGTCGTTGATGGAATTGGCATGAATGGTAAAGGCCACTATGAGCACAAAAGCCAGGAGCGTTTTCCAGGTAAGGTCATCTGCTGCAGCACTACCCAAGAAGACAAGCGCAAGACAGGTAGCTATTATTCTGACCCTTGCAAATTTGACTATGGAACTAAGGACCTGTCCAATATCTCTCTTCCAGGACGAAATTGTCCAGTTTTGAGACAGAATTCGTTCTGGACGAGGAGACATACCCATAGTTACGTTGACGAGACTAGGGCGGATTCTGGCCAAAACTGGGCGGTTTCGGGCCGGATGATGAGATTTTGGATAGGTTCTTGGCATTATTTTTTGAGAACTTTCGCCGGCACGTGGCTGAGCAGCACAAACAACAGCACCGGCCACAGAAAAGGATACCGTGCCACAAGCACCGCAAAAAAACACAGCTCGGTGACTGCCAAAACCCTCGTTCGCTTCTCTTTTCGCACTATGATCAAAGTATAATATACTGATCACAAATGGGTACAAAAGAAAAGCAACGGCTTTCCAAAATATATAAAGAAAGCAAACTGAAGTTGCCCTACACTGAATGGTCTTTTGTCCGACGATTTTGGACATTTCAGAACGAACGGATTCCGTTGCTAGCCATGGCCGCCGTGGCTCTGTCGCTTACCACTGCCGTTACCAAACTTCATGGCAACTTTGGCTGGCCCCTTGTGCTCATTGCCAGTGCCATGGTGGTATTGTATTTTTTGCAAATCCGCCTGGCTGACGAACCCAAAGACTTCGAGCACGACAACAAATACTATCCGCACCGGCCGGTACAGCGCGGGCTTATCACCCTGAAGGAACTAGCCCAGCTGAAGAACGGGGTTATTGGATCGTTCCTTTTGCTGGGTGTCCTGACTGGTTCATGGGTGGTTGTGTTGCTAGCTATTTTTCAGCAGTTTTATTCGTTCCTGACCCGGCAAGAATTCTTTATGCGCGACTGGCTGCGTCGACACTTTTTGACCTACCAGTTTTCTCATTATGTACAGTTGTTTATATTGGCCTGGCTGATTCTTACCGTGCTGGAAGTGCAGCCGCTGGCCGAACGATTTGTGTATTTTGTGTATGCCATGCTCATGATTGGCATGGTAGAGGCTTCGCGCACCATCGGTGGCGAAGACAAACGCGCAGCCAAAGACCGGTATTCCTATAGGTTAGGCATGGGACTGGCCTTGTCCTCGTTTGTGGCTTTTACGCTGGCCGTTACTGGCTATACGGTCTTCTTGATTGACCGGACGGCCAAGGACCTGCAGTGGGCAGTTCTGGCACTCGGTTTGCTGGTAATCACCGTGTCGATCATAAAATATATGCAGCAGCCAACTACCAAATCTGCCGAGCTGATGAACGCCGCCTCTTTGGTCATGTACCTCAGCTCCGCCATAACCCTGCTGCTCAGTGCCTAGTATGCGTGGCACAAAAGCCCAAAACCTCCAGGTACTGCAAGACCTCGGGCTGACGGTGCCTGACTTTTACGAACTAGAAGCCGCTACTCTGCAGAAGCTAGACGACCCCAAGGTTGCCGCCCAAGTCACCACCACCTTCCAGGCGTGGTGTGCCGAGCACCATTGCCAAACAGTTGCCGTGCGGTCGTCAGCCGAGGGCGAAGACAGCGTAGACCAATCATTTGCCGGCCAGTATGCCAGCGTCATGGAAGTCACTGGCAAGGCAGCTTTCTTGAAGGCACTGCGCACCGTCGCAAACAGCCAGCCCAGCACGGCCTACACTGCCAAAAAGCATCACAAGGTACACGCCATTGTGCAGCGATACATAGCACCAGACACCGCCGGCGTACTGTTCACCGTCAATCCCGCCAATGGCCGGGCCGAGATGCTCATAAACGCCGTAACCGGACACGGTAGCAAAGCCGTAGACGGCGACGACGTCGAAGCTATACATATAGATAGACTGTCCGGCGACATTCGGTCTATGAGCCAGCAGCCGCGGATCTTCCGGGGCCAAATCCTGCAGTTGCAAGAGCTGGGCAAACGTATCGAGAATCATTTTCAGTCCCCCCAAGATATTGAATGGGCGTTTGCAGGTGGCACCCTGTACGCGCTGCAAGCTCGCCCCATAACCCGAATAGCTCATGTGCAGGTATGGGACAACGCCAACATCGGCGAGAGTTTTCCGGGCATTGTGCTGCCCCTGACATTTTCTATATCACGCCGCGGCTACGAGCTGGTGTATAAGTCGCAGAGTTACGCGGCCGGGCTGGACTGGTACCAGCTGGAGGGCAACCATCGGACATTCAGCGCCATGGTGGGTTTGTACGGCGGACGAATGTATTACAATCTGGCAAATTGGTATAAATTTATCGGACTATTCCCCAACAACAGCCAGAACCAAAAGTATTTGGACGAACAGCTACAAACCATTGGCGACGCCGCCTACTTGCCCCCTAGTTCCTATCCGCTAGGCTATCGGCTGAAGTTCTTTGTGCGGGTTGCCCGCCGGTCGCTATTTTTCGAACGCGAAAAAAAACGCTACTGGCGATACCTGGACAGTACCTACGCCCAGTACCAGACACTGCCCATTGGTGCGGACTTGTTTACCCTGCTGCAACGCTACACCTATATTGAGCAGACTGTTATTCCTCATATGGGCCGCGCGGCCGACAACGATTTTTTTGTGATGATCTACCATGGCATGCTAAAGGGCAGACTACAGCGATGGCTGGGTGCAGACAGCCAGCACGCCACGGCATTCCTGGGCTCTTTGCATGATGTTATTAGCGCTCGGCAAGCCAACATACTGACCGACCTAGCCCAAGCCATCAACACTGACCCGCAGGCCCAAAAACTGCTGGGCCAGGATAATTACGAAGAACTAGATGCTTACCTACTGTCTACGGATACCAAAACTCTGCTACAGGAATATCGGTCGCAGTTCTTGCACCGCTTTGCCGAAGACCAAAAGATAGAAGCCAAGAACCCACTGCTACCACTGGCTGGTTTTTACAGCTTGGTCAGGGCCTACCAACAGCTGGATACTACAGCCACCGACAAACGGCAGCACAACGCCCTGGAAGCCGAACAGCAAAGAAGCCAGGCCATCAAAAAACAGTTGCGCCCCGGACAAAGGCTGATATATGCCATACTCCTCCGTCGGTTGAAGCATCATTTAAGAATCCGGGAACATAACCGTCTACTGCGCGGCAAAGCCTATGCCTATTTACGTGAACTCTTTATTCATGTTGGTCAAAGTCTGCAAGCTCAGGGCCTGGTCAAAAACACAGACGATGTGTACTACCTAGATATCGAGGAGCTGTTCAGGCTCATAAACGGCACCGGCTACCAGGACGATTTGCAACAGCAGATCGCTGCCCGCCGGTCGCGCTACAAAACCTACGAAAAACTCAAGGCGCCATCCCGATTTATCACAACTGGCCTGACCAACACGCTGCCACCCGAATTTGCCGACCACCAGCCGCTGTCCGGCAAAGCTGCCAAAACACTGCCTGGTACTATCTGTTCACCAGGCAGTGTCACGGGAAAAGTGATAGTACTAGACAAGCCCATCATCCCCACAGAGCCATTTGATATTTTGGTTGTTTCGCATACCGACCCAGGCTGGACGCCCTTGATTGCCCTAGCCAAGGGGCTGGTGGTAGAGCACGGAGGCATTTTGTCTCATGCTGCAATTGTCACGCGCGAGCTGGGCATACCGAGTATAATTGGCGTCAAAGATGCCACTCGGCACCTCAAAACAGGCACAACCGTGTCTATCAATGCCGCAAAAGGAGCCGTAGAAATACTATGACCAAGAAACCAGCACCCGAAAAACACCTACTACGGCAACTCTCTAGGGCAGATTATGTGACCGCCCTGGCTATTGCTTGTGCGGTAAATGCCTTTGCGCTGCTGTGGAATGGCCGTACCGAGCTGGCTATTTCGCTCGCGTTTGTATCTATGTTCTTGGACTATGTAGACGGCATGGTTGCCCGCAAATACGGCGGGTCCCCGTATGGTGCCGTGCTGGATTCTCTGTATGACGTGATGGGCTGGGTACTGTTCCCGGCATTGGTCATAAACATACAGACCGGATGGGCCTGGTGGTCCATGGTCGTCACCACGGTGTACTGTGTTTTTGGGCTGCTGCGGCTGAGCAGATTCACGGTAGCCGGATACGTCGAGACCGATGGCCGATACTACCGGGGAATGCCGGTACTCTTTAGCAAATATGCCCTACTGGTGGCGCTGTTGTTGGGTGCCAAGCTATCAGTGATCTGGCTGATTATTATGATCCCGCTCATGGTGTCGTCACGGCTGGTCAGAAAACCCCATCCGTTCTTGGCCCAGCTAGAGCTGGCCTATGCTGCAGTATTTTTATGGCTGGCTATACGATAAATGTCCCAACCAACGTTCCTAAAATCTAGCCTGAAGCACCTGACGGCTATCACCCAAGAATCCCATAACCAGCAGATTCAGGCTGAGGCAATCGCTATCTGGCAACACTATTTTCGACCAGACAACCCACTCTGGAAACACATTGTTGCCAAACCTTTCCGGGTTGATGGGCCAGATGGATCGGCCCACGTGATGGCCATGATAGACAAGCGGCTGCCTGGCAAAGGGCTGGTAGGATTCTTTGCCTGCACCACTGTTGCCGCTGGCGCCCAGGCACTGTTGAAAGCCACCGCCTGGCTCAAGGAGCAGCCTGGTATTGTCGACGTCTATGGACCCATCAACGGCACCATCACCCGTGACTACCGCTTTAATGTAGACGACGATTTTCAAATACCCGGCGAGCCGGTAAATCCTACATGGTACATAGACGCCTTTAGGCAAGCCGGGTTCAAGGTCTTCAACCGCTACGTGTCTGGTATTGCCAAGCACTACCAGATATTTATAAAGTTCAAAACCATGCGTAAACCCAGTGCCGACTATGCGCATATTACCCTCAAGCCCTTTGGCACCGGCAAACAAATAGATGACCTCAAGACATATCACAAGCTCATGAACGAAATATTTCCGCACAACAGCATCTACTGTCCGGTCCTGTCCTGGGAGGAACGGTTATATAACGTGAGCAACCACCAACCACTGTTCGACCCACAGTATTCGTTCTTTCTAGAAGACAACGGCAAAGCTATTGGCTTTATTGTGGCCTACCCGTATCAGCAAAAACTCATCGTAAAGACAATTGGGCTTTTGCCACAGTATCGCAAAAAGAATTTATCAGGAATGCTTATCAAAAAAGTCCACGACCAAGCCGAAAAGGACGGTCTGTCAGCTGCCGTATATTCCACCATCCGGGTAGGCAACGCCGTCTACCGGATGAAGCGACCCGGTGTCAAGATCTACCGCCGGTATGTGACCTTGCACAAGGCCCTGTGATTCGGTGTTATCCGCCATGTTTTTTATCTTTTCGATGAGCTGTGTGGTAGAAACGCCTTCGGTATACTCTGGCTCTACCAGCTGGCCGCCCCACTCTGCCAGCGTATCAATAACCTGCTGACGCGTATCAGCCTGTACACCGGTGCGCCAGTCTGATCCATGCACCACGTAGTCCGGCTTTAGTTTTCGCAAATTGGGACGGTAATCTAGGGTGGTTTGTGGAGTAACCCGGCCCACTCCTTTTATGCTCTCTACGACGGCTCGCCGCTGGCTAAAGTCCATGACAGGACGACGCTTGTAGCTGGCCACTGCTTCGTCGGTCAACAAACCCACAATCACCAGTCCTCGCTTGCTACCCTCTTGAATAATATTCAGATGCCCCGGGTGCAAAATATCTGCACACATGGCTATATAAACAACTTTTTGCTTTGAGTTCACCTGTTCTGATCCTTCTTTTAACGCAGTATAGCAGTGCCTAAGGCAGGGGCGCCAGAACACGAGCAAGGTGTTCGGCTCGCTGGTCCCTAGTAGCTCGCAAACGATCCATATTCAGGCTGTCAAAGATACCCAGTAGATGCTTTACGCTGGTTGATTCTACTGGTATATGAGCTTTTCTGGCGGCTTCTACATCTTGGGCAGTCTTTGCTTCAGTAGCGCGGTTGGGCAGATGGGCAATCGAGTTACCGGGATAGCCTCTCAAGGTGGCCAGGATAACCAGTGTACCCAAATCCAAGGCGGCTTCTATTTCTTTTTGGGCATTGGGCCCGCCACCCATGGCTACCAATATATCCGGGGTTCCGCCAAGGGCCTGAGCCTCATCACCAAATACCTTGCCGACCACACCATATTTGTGACGCATAGCCGCACCACGCAGACTTTCCAGGGGCGCAAAACCAGTGGTGATCAGCCCTTGCTTCTCGGCCAAAGTGCCGCTGAGTCCTGGTACGCCATAGCCAGTGGCACCGTCTATCACACCATCTATCGATATGCCGGCTGTCCTACAATGTGCAAAAAGTGCCTGCAAGCCATCGTGCTCAGCGCTATACTCATACTTTTTTATAGGGTCCGAGCCAGTCCCATACCCTGAAAAACCTATCAGAACCCCCTTACGATTGAAGGTCTTTTCTATAAAGTCATCTGGGTTTTGATCGGTTGCACGGCCTGGACGGATAGCTTCTAGGGCTTCATGCACCTCTTCGGATGGGGCAATAAGGTATGGAATAGCCGGTACTATCACGCTGTCATACAGGGCGGGTTCGGGTCCGTCATCGCCTTCCAGGTACACACCGGGCAAGGCAAGGCGCCTTGAGTGTCTTTCTTCATCAGAGAATTGATTGCCAGTTGTTCTGAGTAGTTCTATCTGGGCTTCAAGATTGGACATCCCACTACTGTGCCATATTCTGTTACTTTTTTCAATATAGCTTAGTCGGCAAGGGTGTGGTTGTATTGTGCCTGAGTTTGCGCACGCAGCATTGCCCGCTGCAAGCTAAAGCCGTCTTTTGTGAGCCAATCGTTTTCGGTAAGACGCTGCTGAACGCGCTCGCGCCACCCCATCATCCCACTTAGCGGAGCTTTGGCAGCCTCGTCCAGCGCATCCAGCGTATGCAGCACATACCCCGCCAAGAAGCCCTTGCGGCTGTCTTGATATTCATGGATAGTCTCGGGAACGGTGAGACCTGCCGCCTTTTCACCAATTAGAATGGCTGTATTCTCCGCAACGCTTACCGCATAGTCACCAGCCAGAGGCACTACATCCACCGCTCGCATCATGAGTCCCGCTAGGCCCTTGGGCACAACCCGGTCCAGTCCCAGCCGCCGGCCCTGCTCTACGTGCGCGCCGTAAGCCGAGGCGGCGGGTATATAAGCGGCAACCGTTTGTTGCTCCACGGTACCACCCATTCCTTTCACCCTCTCGGCCGTCAGTTTGGCGGTATACCACTCGACCGCCATGTCCTTGTTGGCACCGGGTGGCACCCGGTCCGGGTCGGCATCGGCAAAGAATGTTGCTCCAGGATGTGCATGATCATGAGCGGCAGTACCAATCAGTACAGGCTGCAAAAAGCCATCCGGCAGCTTAATACTGTGAAAATTCTGAAACGCCCCGTAGGCGTCATAGGCATTTTCTGTAGTGCGCTGCGAGTGTTGCAGCCCGTGGTAAGGGTTACGTGGTTCGTGCGCGTCAACTATAGTGTCCGCCAACTGTGTCTCGAAGTCGACAACCTCCTGCCCCTCAAACCCCTGCAGTGTTTCTGGCAGGTTCGCCCCAGCCCCTGACACTAGCGGGGATCCTTGGGTATACCAGTTTGTAAAGTCTGCATCTATAAACTGTTCTGTCCGTAATGATTTATCAAATTCTGACATGGGTATCTTACTCCGTTTACTACGACACTTTTTGTCGTACACTGCAATAATATTACTTATACAAGTATCTATAAATCGGTTGCGCATGAGCGCACAACCGTTAGACAATAAGGGACATGAATCACGATACTGCCACTGTGCACGAATATTTTGCCAAGCTTGGTCTAGATCCAGAGGTTGCCAATATCTACCTGGCCCTGCAGGAGCATGGCCCCCAAAGCCTGCTACAGCTATCACGCAATGCCAAAGTAGAGCGAACACGTATCTATCGCCTCTTGGACTCCCTCAAAGAACACTATCTTATAGAGGAAGAAGAACTGTATAAGCGTAAATTATACAAAGCAGCGCCCCTAACCAACCTACAAATCTTGCTGAGCAAGCGTGAGCAGCAGTTACTAGACCTGCAAGCCGAGATGCTGCGGCTACACGAATCTGCGCCTACCGCAGAATCTAGCGTCAAAACTCATGTGCAATTCTATCAGGGCGAGGACGGGTTCCGGCAGATGCTCTGGAATCAGACCAACTCAACTTCAGAAAACCTAACTCTCCTGTACGAGAATATGCAGTCCAAAACCAATGCCGCCTTTTTTAAGCGCTGGGTAGAAAAGTGCAATAGCAAAGGACTGACGTCACGAAGCATCGTAGGTAACCACTTTTTGTCTACCCAACAAGCTTGGTACAGTCAGCACCAAAACGAACGCCTCAAGAACTGGCAAGGTCGACAAATATCCGACGACGTATTTGCCATTCGGCATTCCACGGTCATCTACAACGACGTAGTTGCCTACTATGACTGGAAAAAGAACGACATATATGGCATAGAGATCTACAACCAACATATCGCCGACGGACAGCGACAGATCTTCGAGCTGCTCTGGAAGCTTAGCAAGGAATACGACGACTCAGCCTTGACGGCGTAATTCATATCCCTACGCCTTGCCGCGCTCGTACACCGTGAAAGGCTTTCTTAGGCCAAGCGGCACAAGTATCATCTCCCGCACACACATGTGCACGTCCCATCGCACGTTGATAGCCTTTAGCATATACCACGTGGGGTACGAGACTATAGCTCGCCACAGAGGGTATTTTCGTTTCCAGCAGCCGTATATTACTGGCGGCCAGAACGTTATGAGGTCGCCGAGCAGCCACCACAGTATGACCTCGATAAGTGACACATCCCACGCGAAGTAGGCCACGAAAGGCAGGGCAATCACGACGGGCGCCAATGACGTTTCCAGGAATTGGAGCATGGCCCACAGCGCTACCATAGGCTTGTTTTTGGCAAGTTGCCAAAATTGCAAACGGAACCCATGAAACCAACCGCATTTCCACCTCTTGAGCTGTTTGTTCATATACATAAAATTGACTGGCTCTGCAGCGCGAGCGATAGCATCGTGTACATACACCGCTTTACGCCCAGCTATGTGTTGATTCCAGGTATAGTAGATATCTTCAGTCAGAGTCGTTTCTGGAAATCCTTCTACCAGAAATTCCCTACGGAAAACAGTGCAGCAGCCAGAACAAACAGTAATACTATTAACGCTCTGCTGAATAGAACGATAAAAATGAAAGCCGAACAAGTATTCAAGCTGCCGAGCCTTTTCCCAGAGCGATTCTTGTCGCTGCGTTAACACGCAGCCCGAAGCAACCGAAACGAGTGGGTCGTCAAAAAATGGCAGCAATTTTTCTACATAGTCCGGGTCCAGAGTGGTATCGCCGTCAATGGGCAAAACCAAGTCAGTGTCTACATGGGGCAGCACAAAGTTTTGGGCTTTTGCCTTAGACCCCAGGTTCTGTGGTGGCGTCAGTACTTCGATGCCGCGTTTGGCATACAATGTAGCAATTTTTAATGTGTCATCTGTTGAATAATCGTTTACAACGATAATGCGATCAGCTGGAACCGTCTGCGCCAACAACGAATCGAGTGTCTTAGCCAATCCGTCGGCTTCGTTATAAGCAGGAACAATAATAGTGAGGGTGGTCACTTTGTCGTCCGTCTTTTTTGCAGAAGTCGCGCAACAATCTTAGACCCAATAGCAAAAGCTGCTACTGTGCCGTAGGTAATAATAGTGAACGCAGTAATTGGCAAAATGTCATGTGCCTGCATAGAAACTCCTTGAATAGATTCTCACAAACAAAGCAAGCCCATTGTGAGCTGACTGTCAGCCAAATGTTATATAAAAAATAATTATAGCACTATTTTTAAATTAAGTCAACGTCCGGCAACCTGAATCCCGAAACTCAATTTAACAGAGGTAGGTGAAAATGAAAGTCTACTTCACCCCAACAGAGACGGCAACTTCACCCAAATCTTTATAACAGGGGTGTAGTTTCGGGATTCAGGTCCGGCAGAGTCACGACGCAGTGGGCGCGATAGCACCTATTGCTCTGGTAGTTTCTTGCGGATAGCAGCATAGCCGTAGTAGTCGTGTATGGCTACGCCATGGTATGCCGTATAGGAATCAAAAGAATTAGAGATGCGATCGAGCGCCCCGATAAGACTGGGGCCGTCTTTTCCGTAAAAAGTAATCTTGGCCGGCTGCACATCTGTTGTCTCCTGACCAATGATGATTTTGGTGTTGGGTGCATACTTGGACGCATAGACAACCTCGTTTTGGGCATGAGCAATTGAACCGTCTTTGCCATCGGTCGTATTCCGATAGTCCATGATAACAATGTAACCAGCGTTTATGCTGTTGAGGGTATCAAGTAGATGGTAGGCCACGGGCGCTGTTTTCTTTTTGCTTGTGATCTCAGGAATATTGCCGTTTTCGTTGTCAAACCAGTACGGAACCGCAAACCCCAGCATATAGGTACTCTGTGTATCCTTATACTTCTGCACAGTGGCATCCACCATGCCTAGATACTGGATCAGGCCGCTCTTCTCGTCTGGCTTAAAGGCAGCGTTATTATAGCTTTCTATGTCAAACTGGAGCCCAGAAAGTTTCTCGTTGTCGGACACGGCCAGATTATAGGTATGCACAAAGTCAACGAACACTGATGGAATGTAAGCATGGGACGAAAAGCCCCACGTGGTTTGGCCGGCCAAGGCCTGTACCGAGATCCCATAGCTAGATGCGCTACGCACAAAGACCCTCATATTACTCTGCAGCTCCTGAGTTTTTGCTTGCTTTATGGCTGGGTCAGGGTTTTCATAGGAGTCAATATAACCACTGATATCAATATAAACAGTGTTGATCTTATCCTCGGCTAGCACGCCAAAGATGTTTCGCATGTCCTCGTCCGACAAGTCCGTCGGCGACTTCCAGAGCCAGATCCCCTTGTGGTCTACTTGCGGCAGCTCCACTGTATGTGTAGCACCCAACGCATGGGGTTTTTCTTCTTTGGCAGTCTTTGGCTTGTTTATATAGGTGTTTCCGACCACCAAAGACGCCAGTGCCAACACGAGGCACAAGAAAATACTCACATCCCTAAACAGCACATGGGCTTTACTGGTGGTGGGGTCTTTCTTTGTAATCATAGTGTCCTAGGGTATATTGGGTTCTTTTACTGGTTTCAATTGCGGCTCAGTATCGATGGTACCATACCGATCTATATCAGATTCGGCAGTTTTGCGATCAATTATTATGTCAGGAGGTGCTTCAGTGGCAACTGGCTGTTTAGAATTTGTCCTCATGACCGAGATGCGCGACGTTGAGCGCACCGTAGAAACCACCCAGACCACACAGATGATCACAAAAACAAGTGAATACTCAAAGGCCACCTTCCTGCCAGTGACGTATTTGTGAAACTTTTCGCGAAAGAGGTAGATAAACTTAATCTTCAGCCAATAAAAATGTGCTATCAGGCGACAAACAGTCTCTGCCTGTCTATACAGCGGAAACAGCAGAACCACCCAGAATGGGTCTCGGCGTTCCAGCTTGAGCCATACCGCCGTGGACAGCAAGCTATAGAAAATATAAAAGACCACGAGTTTCCTAGGGTACAGCAAGCTCGCCCACATAAAGGTCACTCTGAAGGGATCAGTAGTATACAAAAAAACCTGGTAGGCTTTTTCTATCTTGAGCAAATAGTGATGCCGCGGGCTAAATAAAATACGGCCATATATAGAAAAGAGCTCGGGCAATGACAGATTCCACCGGAAGGCCCGCTGCCGAAAGAGGGCTTTTGGCGTGGCTGGTGGTTCTGTGAGCACCACCTGGTCGCTGTAGGTTACGCCCTTGCCTTTGCCGTAAATGTGTACCAGCGCCGTCCTTTGCTGATCTTCGCCTCCAAACTGTCCGGAATGCATGTTGGCCTGAAACACCAAGTCACTTGTTCGATACAGCCCAATAGCACCAGAAATATTGCCGATAGCACCACTCTCGGCCCGCAAGCTTTTACCAAAGAACATGCTTTTTCTATATTCAAACTGCTGCAGTTTGTTTACGAGCGTGGGATGTGACATAGGCATGACATTGAAGGCTACGGCCGAATAGCCTTCGTCCAGTAAACTAGTAGGAATAACAATATCGCCTACTAATGTGTCATCATCCAAGATCAGCACATAGTCAGTTGTAATGTGTTTCATAACACTGCTGATACTAAAGGCCTTGTTGATGTTTCGACGGTTGACCGATACTCTCACGCCATAAGATTGAGCAACCTCCGCGGTGTTGTCGGTAGAAGCATCCGACACAACGATGATTTGCTGAGCCGGTACATGACGCAGACAGTTCTCTATAGTCTTGCCAATGATGTCCTGGCCGTTGTAACAGGCAATAACAATCGAAAGCTTGGCCGGGTCAAAGCTGATATCCCTCTGAGGCGCTGGCCGTCTAAACAGGTGAAGAACGGTATACAGAAAATCCGTTAACAGCGTCACTATCAAGAATTTCCACACCAAGAACTCGGCAGTTGAGTCATCGTGACCAAAGTAAAAGTAGTATATGAGCGCAGCCAATACACCCACGATAAGAATGGTATGGACACAACCTAACACAGCGGAGATGAAGGATTTCATACGGCCTTTATAGTTCGTTTATATTACTAAGTATAATTATATTCTATTCCCCTGGTATGATGAAGAGATGAAATCAAACAAACAGCCTGACGACTTCATATTTACCCTTGCTACAGATTCCGATGCCCACCTGCTGGCAGGCCTTCTGACCGATGCCATGCATTACAAAGTCGAGCATGGTGATGAGACCTGGGGCTCAGAAGACTACTCTGACAAAGAGGCGGCAGAACTTATTGCCCTTTGCCCAATTTACCTTGTAAAAAGTGGTGCCGAAGCCTTGGGCACGGTGGCGCTGCAAACAGAAGATAAAAGCTGGACCGAACGACCCGGAGATGCTCTGTATCTGCACAGAATAGCAGTTGCAGCCAGTGCGCGGGGCCAGAATCTGGGCAAGCGTATTATTGACTGGGCGCTCGCCCAAACCGCCGAAAGCGGCCGCCAATTCCTGCGACTGGACTGCGACTCCCGAAATGCCGGACTGTGTGCCTACTATGAAAAACAAGGCTTCAACCAAGTGGGCACCAAACAAAGCACCCGCAATCCAAACTACCTGGCAGCGCTTTTCGAGCAAAGCACTCCCTAGGTAACCAAGTCACCGTACAATTTCGCAGCACCACCGGTAGAACTTTTTGCTGCAGAATTACTCGCTCGCGTAGCCGCTGCCGTACTGTACAATGGTACGAAGAACATGAAACGACGGCCAGTCACTACAAAAAGAGTGCTGCTTACTTCACTCTTTGTGGATACGCTAGACGTACTTATCAATATAACCGTTGCTGTCATAACAGGCAGCGTAGTTATGCTAGCAGAGGCCATGGAGGGCCTGGCAGATCTAGCGGCTGTGGGCATGCTGCTGATTGGTTTCAAGCGATCGAAAAAACGCTCTAACCGCACATATCCGTTTGGCTACGGCAAAGAACAGTACTTTTGGGCGCTCATGTCCACCTTCCTGATCATTGGCGTCACCGCCAGCCTGTCTTTTTACTTTGGCTTGCACGCCTTCCTGAATCCCGAGCCTGTAAAAAACGTAACTTTTGCCTACGTTGTTTTGATTTTTGCAGTCTGTACCAACGGCTACGCCTTGCAACTGAGCCTTCACAAGCTAGCCGGTCAAAGGCCGTGGCGCCACTTGCCCAAACTATTTTTTGAATCATCATCGGTGGCACCCAAGACAACTATCGTGCTGGATGCCATGGGCACACTGGCGGCACTGTTTGGGCTGACTTCGCTGATCATTTATGGCATTACTGACAATGCGCGCTTTGACGGTGTGGGCGCCATGTCCATTGGTGTGATGCTATTCGTACTGGCCTTGGTCCTAATATTTACCACCAAAGGGTGGGTAACCGGCCGTAGCGCCCCACTAGAGACCGAACAACTCATCCGCGAGGCAACCCTAAAAAGCCCCGAGGTGCAGAGTGTGCTAGATCTGCGGACTATGATGCTGGGGTCAGACAAGCTGCTGGCTAACATGGAAATTCACCTGCAAGACGACCTGACCACTGACAAGATCGAAAAAATCATAGACCAAATAAAGCGACGGGTCCGAAAAGCCGTGCCAGACGAAGTGCACGTCAATGTCGAGCCAGAGACTCCACCCAAGAAACGAATCCCTAAAAATACTTAAAAAGGCAGCTTATTAGTTGCCAGTTGACGGCTGGGGTACAAAGCTTTCGTCTCCAGCCTTGTAGGGCAGTCCAGGGTGGGCACTGGCAAACAGCCCCCAGTCATTTTCCATGCCGGGCACCACCCAGCTGTGTAGCATCCATAAGTCTGGGTTAATAAGCACCCTGCCCCCAAGTTCTGCACATTCTGCGTCGGTCAAGACATCTGCCGCCAGGCTTATATTGCCCTGTTCGGGATCCATGCACCATTTTTGGTGACGGTGCCACTGGTCATTGGAGCCGGTGAATCCTTCTGGCGGCGTATCGCCCTCTAGGGCTACCACGTACGAGAGTCCTACAAGCTTGGAGCCACTGTCTGTGCCGTCATACAACAACTGAGCCGGCTTGGCCGGATCAAATTCTGCAATGGTGCCGTCAAAATTTTGATAATGAGCACCCAGGCCAGCGTAGTACGAATCGCCCTGGGTATAACCGCCAGCCAGCGCATTGGCCACCGTGGGATACTGAGCTGCTGCGCGCCGAGCCATATCCAGCTCGCCCTCCAGGGTGGTGCACTGTTCTTGGATGGTCATGGGCATCCAGTGGTCAGGACCCAGCTGGTGTGTGAGCACACCAGCCAGTATGTGTCGACGATAAATGTCATAAGGCACTGTGGCGATTTCATCAACCACCTCGCTCGGCTCCATTTCGTCCCCGGCAAAGACCTCTGCCCATTCCTGCACCGTAAAGTCTACAGGGGCAGTCATATCGTGAGCGTGGTGACCAGCTTGCGCATTCGCCTGGTTGAAAGTGTCTGTATTGAAAACCAGGTCACAACGATCATCGGGCGCCACTGCCGTAGGGTCGGCGTCGCTATCCCCGCTACAGGCAACAGCCGCAACCAGCCCAACAGCAGCAGCTACTCTGACACCCTTTTCTACCACCGAGCGAAGAGTCGCTCGTATATCCATGCTCGCATCCGACTCGCACTCGTTCATGCTCGCCCCCATATAACTTACTGTAGTTATTATACGCTCCCACGGCGTGCAACTGAGTAAAATAGATCAGTGGTTGGTATACTTTATGGATATGAGCCACATGGTGACACACATTCAGCAGCTAGTCTCGGACATAGATCCGTTTGATCAGCTAGAGGCAGACCACCAAGCCGACGTACTAGCCTGGATAGCGTCCGGTGATCCGCTGTTTCGCATTAGCAAGCCTGATAATCCCCCGAAACACTTGGTTTCTTATTTTATTGTGCATGACATTGCAACCGACAAACTGTTACTTATTAATCACCTAAAATCTGGACTACTACTGCCGGCTGGTGGGCATGTTGACCTAGACGAGGATCCCGCCACAACGGTTATAAGAGAGGCAGAAGAAGAGCTGGGTCTAGCAGCAGTTTTTCAAGAACCCTATGGCAACCTCCCCCTCTTTATCACGGCCACCACTACCCTAGGCCAAGGTCAACATACAGACGTCAGTTTGTGGTATTTAGTGCAAGGCGACACTACACAAACCTACATCTACGAAGCCCGAGAAATGAGTGGGTATGAATGGTTTTCGCTGGCAGAAATCATGGCCATGGATCAGGCCAAGCTTGATCCCCATATGCACCGCTTTGTACGCAAAATGCAAAAAGCCCCGGCCTAACCGGGGCCTTCTAGGTCGCTGCTGAAAAACTACAAACCGCCGAGGTTTTTGTGTTGTAAAGCATGTGCTCGCCCCTGCACAGCTGATTGACACCTGTGCCGTGCGGGTGTTTTATTATTCCTGTTCGTACACCCCGTGCGGGCATGTCGATCGGCGGCAAAGAAAGGCTATGGCAACTCATGACTTTTAGCCCCAAGCTCACTAGGTGGGCAAACCGACCGCGAGCTCAGCGCAGACTTCGGCGACAGCGAGCTAACCGCCATTTCAATGGGCCGCAGTTGCGGGCTTTCATCCGGAAGTTCTCGTCCGAGAATGAAGGCACCTTCCAGATCACACTAGTCAAGGAGAACGGCCAGAACTACAACGCCGTCTTCCATAACGGTGGATCCGACCCCAAAGTCCGTGTCGCCCTCATGTTCGGCAAGCCACGCTTGGTGAGCAGCGCCTGGGATGTCCGCGACATCATCGAATCGGAGCTGTCTGGTGGCAAGTTTAGCCCCCAGATCGAAGAGCTTGTGGACCACACGCTGGGAGGGTCGCTCGGCAGTGTGTACCTGAAGATCGAGAACGGCAAGCTCGCGAGCGCCCACTTCCACGAGGGCCAGATCTGGCCGTAGGCCGATAGCGAACGACAGCCGTCTAAAAGGCAGCACTCGCAGGGGGCGAGGGCTTGGTACCGTTTGCATCCGTGTGCTGACCACTACCATACCCGAGCCTCCCTGCCCCAACTTCTAAAACCCTGGCACTTGCATAGTCAGTTCTGTAAAATTGAACAAGCAGAAGCCGTTTTATTTCTACCGAAAGGATTCTTATGGATGGCACACCGACGCACCGCGGACATTTTGCCGAGCTTCCAAGCGGTGCCCAAGAGCACGTAGACCAACTGCATCCAGATCTTCAGCAGGCACTCGGCAATCGCCTCATGCAGCTGAGTCATCTTGAATTTTATGATCTAGAGAAGCCCGGCAACCATTATCCGGATCCGAACGAGCACTACAATCCCACCCGCATCGAGCTAGGCGAGCAACACCAGCCTCAGGTTGATCGAGTCAGTAATTACATAGAAACAGCTTCTGATGCGCTACACGCTACCCACGATGCCTTGCTAGAACAAGGAGCCCAGAAAGAAACCCTATCTCCCGATAAGCTCGTAGCTGCCACTTACGATCGCCTCTTAGGCGCGGCAGCCAAAGAAAAAGACGCCGGCAATCGTGAAGCTGCAATCAGCACCCTGGAGACCGCCCTGATCATTGATAGCCTCATGTATACAGATGACATCGATGATGACCGCGAAACAGTTGTACACCAAGCCGTAGTCAAGGGCATGGCAGACGAACTTATTCAAGCCACAAACAACACTTTTGGCCTTGTCAGCGTTACCGAGATAGAACCCGGTTCGCTCAAAATTGTACCGGCCACTCACAACAGCCAACGCCATGAAGGCTTACTAGGTACTGCATCAAGCCCTGATCTCGATTTCAACGATAACTTTTCCGAGATCAAACAGATTAACCCTGGGCTCTTTAAATCTCAAAAAGAACCTTTGTCCTCGCAAGACTTTCTTACGCTTGCGGAAGTAGCAGAACAAAAAGACGACCCGTCACAGGCCAAGAGGTATATAAACAGCGCCTTTGCGAGCCAGGTAAGACAGCCCAAAAACCCAGATACTGCTGCAGCATTACTCATAAAAGCCCAGGAGCTTGAGTTACCTGACCTTGAAGATAAAATAGCCGACCTACGCAATACCCGCCTGGACGGCATGCTCGATGACGAGCCGACCAGGTCAGCCACTGCAGTTAATGGCGCTATCCCTCGCCTTATCCAGGCGGGCCACGAGGAGCTGGCCGAGGGGCTTATATCATCCAGCCCGCGCGAGATGAGTTATAGCCAAAAAGCAGTCCATGAGACTTTAGGCGATAGCACCAAGGCAAATCATGTGTTAGCCGCCATTGCCGACATGCATGAACGCAAGCGCCAAGCCCTCGTTGTTGCCCTGGATGCCCATGGAGCGCCGAAGGCCACAGTGTCCGAGCTTCTAGACAGCTACAATCCGGACGGTATGGTCAGCCTCACTCCAGAATTTTGGGATGAATACGCCAAAATGCCTCCGGCACCACGCGTTGCACTGGGCACGCTCTATGCGGCAGAATCTCTGCACTCTCCTGACGAACAGCTTGTCTTCATACGGTCTGCCGCTATAGCCCTTCAGGAGCTCGCAGCCATAGAGACCCCTGACAATGCCGCCAGTGTCGCGGAGGCTAGACAGTTAGCCCTTACCACCTTCGAGCAACCAGCAGCTGCGCTACAAACCGCCAAAGAAATCTTTGGGGAGGATGCGTATCTAAGCGAGCTTAGTACCTTAACAAAAATATTCGAGGAAGAACGTTGGCCCCTGATATACGTAACAGAAGACGTTGGCCCGGCGTTACGAGACCTCAAGCAATGTGTTAATGCAGACCAGTTTGTAGAGCTCGCTCAGCAAGTCGTTCAGAAATCAAACCCCCAGGCCGCCGTGGATGTCGTCAATGTCATGAGTCAGCTCACTGCTAATCAGCAAGTATTCAAGCAAATTATTACCAGTGAACAGCCCGAGGCCTCTGCGGCAGCCTATACTTATATAGCAAACAAACTAAAAGAGCGCGGTGAAAGTCTAGACGCCTTAGGCATATCAGCACTCCAACAACTCGCAAAATCGCATCGAACCGATTATGGCGAAAACGGACCTGAGATCACGGTAAATGATGTAGTAATCGAAAGATACGTAGACTGGGCGCAGCATGCGCGCTTCGACCAAGAGATTGGCGCAGCTTATGAGACATACTGGCAAGCACGACGCGACCCAGAGGTAAAAAGAGGCCAAGAATTACTAGCGCCACAGCTAGCGGACTTGCCCGGCATACAAGAGCATCTCACTAGCCTCGGCCTGGACGAGCAACTAGCCTCTAGACTTTTCGAAACATGGCGAGCGCTTGATAGATTTCCGAAGAGCATTCTGGAAGATAAAGACAAAGACGATAAGGCCAAACAAGAGGCCTTTGACACAGAATTTGCACTCCAGAAAGAGATGATGCAGAGTCAGGTTCGAGCTCTTTCTAAGCTTATCGAAGCCTACAGTCTTCAGGAAGCCACCTACATGGTGGAGACCTTTGGTATCCAGAACTTTAATCGCTATAAGCCAGAGCAACTTCATAAACAATTTGTCGATTGGACATCCGGCAGGGTAGCTCCTCGGAATTTGGTCATAAGTGCACAGGGTGATCATAACAGTTTTATGAGCAACATTGGCAGTGAGTACACATCACAACTCAAACAAGAAGGGCTCTTCTTCTTTGAAGCCGGCAGCGCCACAGAGCTTGCCAAAATAGCCGTCGCCGTAGGCCAGCGAGAGCGTAATGCTAACAGAGAACCAGACTTGCAAAATGTAATCATTGCAGCTCATGGCGAATACCGTGGCCTCATCCTTGGGCCTCGTGGCGAAGCACTATCAATATTTCAGTATATACACCAGATCAATAGCCGTGGACAGGTGGGCGCCCGACCTAACACCTTCACCAAACATTTGGGGAACTCTTATCGCATTATTCTGCATGCCTGCTCAACGGCTGGTGAGGGCGGCATTGCATATCACATGCGTGATACCCACGATCGCACTATTAGCTCTGCTAGCCACCGCGTAGTAGTTGGCCGAGAACAGCCGGGGCGCGGCATTGTCATAGAACCCGACGGAGCAGTTTACTTCGCGTTCGGCGACGACATAGACACAGCAGACATGATACCAGCCACCATCTATGATATAGAGCAATTTGCCGAAAGAGCATAAATCCATCTTTTGTATCAAATACTTTCTGGTACTATGGACTGGCTATCAAAAACACATAAGTTTTATACAGGAGTACAACGAATGCCATCCGCGAAGGCCCTTGAGAAAAGTGCCCAGAAACAAATCTATCCGGAGCATCTTTGCATCCACCAGCTGTTCGAGCAGCAGGTGCAGCGAACGCCCGATGCTATTGCTATTGCTGGCGCCCAGAACCAATACACCTACGCACAGTTGAACGCCCAGGCGAACCAGCTTGCCCGCTACCTGCAGAGTCGTGGTGTTGGCCCAGAGACAGTGGTGGGGTGTTATTTGACCCGTTCGTCTGCAATTGTCCTGTACATGCTAGCAATCTTGAAAGCTGGCGGTATATATTTGCTTTTGGATCCGCATTTGCCCGCCCGTCGACTGCACTACCTGGTTGAAAATGCCGGGCCTCTCCTGATACTGGCCGATGCATCGCTACCCGCCTCGGTCCAGAAGATAGCCCCGGACGTCATCCTGGTAGACGAAGTCCAAAAGAGCCTGCACACATTAGAGACGTCTAATGTCAGCAGCCAGGTACAACCACAAAACGCCGCCTACATTGCCTACACATCGGGATCTACCGGCCGGCCAAAAGGCGTTATTATCACACACCAGGCCACCGTAAACCATTCGTATGACTTTGCCAAACGGTTTCGGCTGACACCCCGCGACCGCGTGCCACTGATGGCTCCCATTGCTTTTGACATGGCCACCGAAGAAATCATCCCACCGCTCATGGCCGGCTGCACACTTGTGGTATCTGCCTCGCAGCACACCGACATGCCGGCCTTTACCGCAGAGATCATAAAAGAGGGCTACACCATCCTGAATGTTCCCGCCCCATTGTGGCGCAACTGGACAGAGTATCTGGTAGATTACCAGCTTGCCGTGCCACCCAGCTTGCGCTTGGTTATAGTCGGAAGCGACAAAATATACACCAAGCACTTTTTGGAATGGAAAGGCCTAGAGGGCACCAGCGACGTGGCGTGGGTAGCAGCATACGGTACCACCGAAACTACCGTGACCTCCACTTTTTACACTACCGCCCACCAGGACGATCTAAGCCAAGAGCCAACCATTCCCATTGGCAAACCTATTGCCAACACTACGCTATACGCCCTGGATGATGACGGCCAGCCGGTTCAGCCAGGAGAGATTGGCGAACTGTACATTGGCGGTCACGGCCTGGCCCGCGGCTACCACAAACTAGACGACACCACCCGCGACCGTTTTTTGCCAAACCCCTTTTCTGATGAACCCGACGCCCGTATGTACAAGACGGGCGACCAAGCCCGTATGTGGCCAGACGGCACCGTCGTCTGCCTGGGCCGCAAAGATCTGCAGGTCAAGCTGAACGGCCTCAGGATTGAACTAGGCGAGATAGAAGCCATACTGGCAGAACACCCAGCTGTTGACGAAGCTGTGGTAGTGTTGCGCCACACTGCTGACGGAAAAGATGATCACCTAGTGGCATTTGTAACCCTTCGGTCTGGCCACGACTTTGGACCCGAGCACCTGCAAACATTCGCATCCGACCGTTTGCATCGCCACATGGTTCCGCGGCACTTTGTGCGCCTGGTCGACCTACCCGTTGCGGCCACTGGCAAGCTCGACCGCAAGACACTTGAAGGCTATACTAAAGACGAAATGATTACCTATGTCTGATGTCGCTATTCTAGCTATTTTGTGTGGTTTTGCGGCAGCAGTGGCGTGGGGCATTTGTGATTTCTGGGCTGCCAAAGCTACACGAGCCGTTGGGCCCGCCACGTCCGTTATCGTCGTCAATGGCATTGGTCTTTTGGCCTTTGCCCTCTTTTATTTCTTGTCCGGGCACAACCAAAATCTCATGCGCTCAGACATGTGGTACGCCGTAGGTGGTGGTATCGCTCAGGGCATAGGCCTCATCAGCTTTTTCCAGGCACTCAAGGTTGGGCCTGTCAGCCTGGTCAGTCCGCTCAGTAGCGCCTATCCTCTCATTACAACCATATTGCTGCTGATGTTTTTCCATGGCAGTCTTTCGCCGCGACAAATCATTGGCGTAGCGGTTGTAACACTAGGCGTATTGGCAGCAAGTGAACTGTTCAACATAAAGAATAGCGACAGGCGCCTGGGCCGCGGACCCGCCCTAGCCCTGCTGACTGCCAGCGCCTGGGGACTGGCCTATGTGCTTATGTCGCAAGCCCTGCATGACATAAGCTGGCAGACCGCTTCGCTGGTACAGATTAGCTGTATCTTTGTCACCTGCGCGGTGCTTGCACCAATTGTAAAAGGCAGCGAGAAAATACTTACCCGCGCCAGCCTGCACAGCCTGAAAAACCCATACATTATTGGCGCTGGGGTTTTGCAGATGTTTGGTATGGTCATCATAAACGTTGGTATCGAACAAGATGCTAACCTGGCGCCCGTGGTTGCCGCAGTGTCAGCCTGCTATCCCGTACTGACCATTCTGTTAGCTCTCAAACATCTCAAAGAGGACTTCAAGCTGGTTCCCATCTGTGGTGCAATTGTCACTATCGCCGGCGTCATTATCTTGTCGCTTGGCTAAGGAATGCTATCATATCAAACTGAGTAGCAAGCACCTAAAACTGCTACACTAGCTTAAAGCCCAAACTTAAAGGAGACATACAATGAGCACCCTACTAGCACATAATGGCCAGAGTCACGAAGAGGCAGGCTCGTCAGCCACTGGCGACAGCCATCAAGACGAAGGTCACGTACAAGCCAGCACAACTCAGCCAGAAGCCACACCAACAGCTAGTTCCAGTAACTTGCCACTGGTGGGAGGCATTGTTGTTGTAGCCGTGGTTGCCGCAGTCATAGCCTGGGTGCTACTGAACCGCAAGAAAGCTTCAGTTGCTGTCGAAGATTCTTCTAACGAGGAGTAATCTTAATCCTATCAAAGGTCTCTCGAGCTTCTTCGAAGGTTATTTTGGGTGTCTCGAAGTGGTCAGCCATCATGTACACACCAACCCACTTCTGGTAGATCCAGGCACGCTCTAAGAAGGTGTCGTCCTGGGGGCCAGTATATTGATCAAACACAGCTTTAACAAACGCTGCGCCATATTCGTAGAGTTCGGCAAAATCTACCGCCGGGTCGCCGATACACATGTCGTTAAAGCCAATAACACCCAGCTTGCGGTTCTTGGCGTCCCACAGCAAATGGCGACTATATACATCGTTGTGTATAAACACCTGCGGCAATTTTTGGACAACCAATTCGTCAACTTCGACAATGATTTCTTCTACCAACGCAAAGTCTTTGGCCGACAGTGCTTGTTTTAGATTGGTAGCTGCCTGTTGCTTCAGGGCTTTTTGGTCTTCTTCTAGGTACGAACTACTCACTTCCCTAAAAATAGACTGAGCCAGGTCCTGAGTATGGATAGCCGACAAAAAGCCGGCCAGTTGTTTTACAATTTCCTTGTAATCCCCCCGGGGCAGTGTTTGTAAGTAGGGTGCCAGCAACTGCTCTCCGGGCACCAGTGCGTAGCCTGCAAAATTTTTATTGACCGGCACATAAGTATAGTCAGGCACCCTGACGGGCACCCGGTCTTTCAGATACCCAAGAATGCTAATCTCAGACTTGAGCTTATTGGTGTATTCCTCGTCGTCTGGAAATCGAAATACCAGCTGTTCGTCCAAGATCAAAACCTCATGATCCCACCCTTCGTCAATATACCGATACGATTGCCACGTAAGCCCCGGATACGCAGCCGTAAGCATAGCGAACAAACGGGCTACTTTGGGCGGCATCTTCTGCGACTGCTTGGTCATAGAGCAATCATAGAACACCCAGTGACGTCATACCAGCATAAACCATATATAAGACAATGAAACTGGTATATCATAAAGACGGAGGCAGTAATGAAAGAGGGTGAAAACAACTCCGTACTTGCGGTTCCCGAGGTTTTACCGCCCGGCCTTTTTCCCCTATTAGAGACTGAAGACACCGATAAATACCTGACCACGAACTTCAATCACGCCAACCATACACTCGAAGATCTGGGTGACTACGGTGCATTTATGGTTACGCTTGCTTTATGGTCGGCATCAGAGACAGGACGCATAGACCTTGCCCCCACCGCCCGTGACTTTAGGGAAATGTACAAGGCGGGGTACGGCCCAAGCTACTACCGCCTTCAGCAGTATGGGGGCGTTGCAGCCGTGCGGCGACAGCTGGGATATTACCCAGAGGACTTTCGACCGGAGCAATCTGAACTGCTGGACCGCTTCAGGTGGATGGCACAGCATGCACTGCAACCACCCTTAGACATAGCACCCGAGACTCCCAAGAAACTTAATCAAGTCATACAATGGGGAGCCGATCGCAGCCTCCTTCCATCCAGGACCATAACACTTGACGTTCTGGGGAGTGCCCGGGGAGAGGTGCAAAGACTTTTTGGCCTAGAGACACGCGTTCTTCGCAACCAGTATACCCATAATGATGTATATCGCTTTGGGGCGCATGTTATCAGAGAAAATAATGGTCCACTCACTCGTGACAAGATGAACAAGAAATATCGTAACTATTTCCGGGCGCATCCGGGAAATGTCATCGTTGCTTTCTTTGGAAGCATTACAAAATTCTGGCTAAAGTTCGACCGACTGCCATTTGCTCACGGCTTGACCGATCAAGAACTAGTTACTGTAGGTATTAGACACGCCATCAAGTCTGGCACGCCCTACATGTCCGCAAGCGTGCTGAGAACCCTCTCTAAAAAACAAGAGTTCACTCAAGCACCCATAGACCGAGGCCTCAAAGCCTACCGTGCAGCCGTCGAAGCTGGATATGATATCTATCTTGATGCACGCAATCGCTATACTCAGTCAGGAATTACACCCGAGGTCTTTCAGGCCGCCTGCCGAAAGTTCGAGCCCACGCCAGCCTTCGAATACGGACTCTGGGAAAACTTCAACACGCTACACAGACTATCCAGCAAAACCAGGCCCGCCATCTTTGCTCTAAAAGCTATACAGCATGGATTCGACCTAGAGCATGACGACATCTTTGCGCGCCAACACAGAGCCCTAGAGAGAGCTCTGCATGACCTGGACATAACAGGAAACGACAGAAAGTTTGTATATGATCTTATCCCCCGAATAGACGCCAACGAGATGCTTGCCCTGAGGCTACCACTGGCCAGCTAGGCAGTACGCCGCTTGTCGTTTAAAATAGAAGCATAAATGGAGGAGTATACATGTTAAAAGATTCACACGCATTTAGTGGCTTTTCGGTCAACGACCAGAAGGCTGCCAAAGATTTTTATAGCAACGTACTAGGTGTAGATGCCGTAGAGGACGACATGGGCTTGACCCTAAAGTTAGCCGGTGGCACCAAGATTTTTGTATATCCTAAAGAAAACCACACGCCCGCCAGTTTCACCATCCTGAACTTTCCAGTGGATAACATCGACAAAGCCGTAGAAGAGCTAAAAGCCAAAGGTGTGACCTTTGAGCGATACGACGATTTTCCCTTCGAGCAAGACGAAAAAGACATCGCGCGCGGCCTAGCTGCCAATCAAGGGCCAGACATTGCCTGGTTCAAGGACCCTGCCGGGAACATCCTCAGCGTATTGCAAGAAAAATAGCATCTGCAGACTAGTTCTGCTCTTCCGCAAAAGCTTCTAAAAAGTTTTGGGCTTGCTGTTGTTCCGTCATGGTCCGCTGCATAGAAGCTTCTATGCCAGCCAATAGTTTGATCAGGATATTGTCGGCCACAAGCAGTGGAGGTATCTGGGCCCGGGACGCTGCTACATGTTCCATAACCACGTCGCACAAGGCGGGTAACGTTTTATTCCAAAACTTTTTCTGCATACGGTTGACCAGCTTATCCACGGCGTAATCGCCGGATTGAATACGTAGGTCTCGTAAAATAGCAGCCACCACAAAGCTGACATGCCCCGCCCGAAAATCTTGCTCCCAATCATGCAGATCGTCACTGATTTGCCGGGCAATCAGATACTGCCTGAGCGCCCGCTCCAGCCCCCGGCTGGCGCGGCTCTGCGGAGACTCACCCCCGGCAATCAAAATGGCCAGTGGCGTTAGCGTGTGACCCAGCGATCTCTCTGCCAGCTGCATGCGACGCGCGTAGGACGGCAGTGATCCTAACGTGATAGTGCCGTTGCTTTTTTTGAGCCGACAATGAGTCACCTCCCACGTATTAGCCGCATCTATCGCGTCAAAGGTCTGGGCTACAATCTGCTGAAAAGCAGGCTGGGGCATAGCCCGCCGAAAGTGAGCGAGCGAACCACGCAGAGCAACATTTGCCGTCGACAACAGAACCGGCTGGCCCTCGTCATCCAAAAAATCATCGTATATGGTGTACGCCACCCATCCATACAGATTAGCCGCGCAGAGTGAAAGCAGCTGCGTGTGTTTGAGCGTGGGCTGGCGCGGCAACGACTGTATGAAAAAGTATGGCAACAGTACAATCTCGTGGTTTGTGTCGTGTTCTACCAAGCGATTCATAAAGTGCAATGACTGATGACGCAAATCGCCATTGAGTCTACTCAGCTCGGACTTGACTGTATGCAACACTGCCTTATGGAGTCGCTGGGCACGAGGATTCAACGAACTCCGGCGGTGCCTGGTTGGCGCTGGTGGCATAGCCGCCATAATAGCCAGAGCTTCTAGCACCAGAGCAGTTGTAAGTACCTCTGCGCCATGGTAATGAGTTGTATTATTTTGGTGAGGATCAATACAAAAAGCTTCGGCGCGCCACGAGCCATTGGCACGCTGAGTTGAAAGCAAAAAAGCCTGGGCACGCTGCAGGTTAAGGTCTGGGTTAAGGTTCCTGAGCGCACTCACCGCCAAGGCAGTTTGCAAGGGCGTCCCCCAGTGCCCGTCTACCTGCCCTTCCAACACGATTTGCTCCAAACGCTTAGAAGCCGAGCCACTGTAGGCACGGGCAATATAGTAGGCCACCGGATATGGTGACGGATAGTAGGGCGACGATAACTGTCCCGTAATAACCGCTTGGTACAAAAAATCTGCCAGCCGCGGCAAAGGGCTCCCGATGCGCTTTAGAAAGTAAGCCACATTGGCATTCACCGCCACATCTACATCGCGCCACACCGCAGGGCTATCGGCCCGCACCAGCCAGGTACGGTAAGGACCGCCAATTGCAACTTCGGTCCCCATCAATAGCCTTACCACATGAGCCAAAGCAGTGGCATCCAAAAGAGTGGGATCATAAGTATGCAGGGCAGCCAGAGCACAAAAAGTGTCGTCCAAATCATCCGGGTACGGCAAGCTGGAGCGCTCTGGGGCACCTACCGCCCAATAGTTGAATGACCAATGGGGACTTCGCTGTGCCGCTAAAAACCCAGACAGCTTTTCGGAAACAGCATGGCTCTCGGGGGTCGACAATGCCTGAAGAGCTTGCAATATAAGGGCCGGCACAAAAGTGGTTTGGTAAGGCTTGGCCTTTTTGAACGGTGACATAGTGGGGCTCGAAAACCCTACAAAGCCACCGTCTTTTTGCTGCATTGACGCCACATAAGCTACCCCCCTCTGAAGGGCCGCTTGCGTAGCAGCTGAATTCACGTCTTTTTAAGTGGTAAGTCTACGGTAAATGTTGTTCCGTCCGCCCGACTACTGTTTGCCGATATGCCCCCACCAAAGCCCCGCTCGGCAATTTCCTTGGCCATAAACAGGCCCAATCCCATCCCACTTTTCTTTGTTGAATAAAATGGCTCGAATAAATGATTCTTCTTGCTAGCAGGCAGACCTTTGCCAAAGTCTGTTACCTGCACTAGCAGTCGCTTCTGTGATGTCTCTACCGTCACAATGGTTTTACGCTGCCCTACGGGTGCATCGCCAGAAGCGTCTATACCATTGCCAATAATATTGGTTAGCATCTGCTTGAACCGCATTTCGTCGCCGTGCAAATGGATCGTCTCTAGTCGTTTGCCCTCCACCACCAGATCGACATCTTGCTGCTGGGCGCGATATGACAAGATTTCCATGACCTCATCTAGCGACGTATGGACAGCAAAGCGCTGCACGGACGCCTGACCATGCAATTGTTGGCGTGTTTTTTGGACAGAGTTGTCAATATACCGAATGGTACGCTTGATGCGCCCCAGTATTTGCGAGTTACTCTCGCCCTCTAGTCCTTCAATATCCAGCGAAATAGTGCTGAGATGATTAGCAAGATCATGCAACAGAGCAGTACTTACCAGCCCCAGCTCTGCGAACCTATATACTTGCTGGATCTGCTCCAGCTGAACGGCCTGAAGCTTTTTAGTCCGCCGCTCTACTTTTATTTCCAGTAAATCTTTTTGTCGACGCAACGCTGCCTCGGACCGCTCGGCCCGCTCCAGCGACCGCTCTATGCGGCCATTAAACAGCCAACAAACAGTCGCGATTAGTCCAAAAGTAGCACCAAATACCACTACGTCACCGGCCGAAGGCGGTGATTGCTTCCAGCGAATATTTGGATCGGTCAGGTACAGCCCGCCCAGCAACACCAGAATATTTAAAAGAGCTGCGTACAAGGCATAGGGTGACCCCAGTAGAATGCCACTCAAAATAATCACAAAGGCCGCCATGAGTATCCCTTGGGGTATCTGGATACTCCAGGACAAGATCATGCTAACAAAAATAAGAAAATACAGGCTGACGAATAAGTTAGACGCAATCCTGTAGTGGCCGTGGCGCGACAGGAGATACAAACTATATATAAAGACCGTCACGCCCAAGCACAGCCAGAGACGAACCTGTGTAAAAGACCGGTCAATTGTAAAGAGGTTGACAACCAAAATACTCACCGCTCCAAATGCTAACAGCAGGGTCCCAAGCAACAAGATGTTCAGGGTGATTTCGCGACTCTGAGCTTCGGCCGTTTTAGACCGTGGCGCGACAAATCTAGTATAGAGTCTCCGGAGCGACATGATATATGTAATTATTATACCTATATTAAAAACTGGACACGAATAAAGTGTCCAGTTTTTCGTAAATAAGTAGGTTGACGGCTAAGATTCAGCTATGCCATTCCAGGGTGTGGCTACTTCAGCCCCTTCGATCAAACCTGCTTCTACCGCTGCTTTGCTGCGTGCAGCTGGATCTGTCAAGATCCGCGTTATCGTGGTTTGCATAATTGTGGTGCTCCTTTGTTTACCCTCACCTCATTATATACCCAAAACCATAAACGGTTTCGATTAATGGAGTTTTAAAGGGACGATCTACTTTATCACGCAGATGCTTCATGTGCACATCTACTGTATTGCTGGACGCCGGGGTGTCGCTTTCCCATACGTGGTCCAGAATCATCTTTCGGGTAATCACCCGACCCTTGTTACGCATAAGGTACTCCAAGATATCAAACTCTTTACGGCGGAGTTTTATGTTTTGGTCTTCGCGCTGGACAGAGCGCGTGGTTAGGTCAAGCGTTAGATCTTTAAACACAGGACGGGCTGTAGAAAACTGCAACGCACCACGCCGCAGCAGGACTTGCAGCCGAGCCCGCAGCTCTGGCGCCTGGAAGGGTTTGGTCAAGAAGTCGTCGGCCCCCGCGTCTAGTAGCTCTACTTTGGTCGTGGTTTCCTTAGAGGCGGTCAGTATGAGAATAGGAGTTTCTACTCCACCTGCCCTGAGTTTGCTACAGACCTTCAGGCCATTGCCATCAGGCAAGTGGAGATCCAGGATAATAAGATCAAAGTGCTTTGTCTCTGCCTGATGCAAGCCATCTGCTGCTGTGTGCGCAGTGTGCACCACGAAGGATTTGCCCAAGTAGCTCTTTAGGCTGCTGGCCAGTAGTCGGTTGTCCTCGATAATCAGTAATTTCATAAGGTTGCTTGGAGTTGTTTATACCTACCTGCAATGTGAATACCCAGCTTCCACTACAGATTCTCATCTGATTTTTTGTTTTCAGACGCTGCCATACGGACGCGACTGAAAGCGAAAAACAGAGAAAAAGTGGTAGGCCTTGGCATTCTAGCATGCGGGTAGATGTGAATGAACTCTTACGTAATCATATATGCAATTGATCAAACTATTAAAAACAACTGGGGACAACTTAACCAGTTTTTAATAATCACCTCTCATACTGAATACAAGCGAAGCTTAACAGAGGAGTATTTCGTGAAAGGATTATCGCAGGCAACAACCCTGCCAAATTCAACAGCTATCGAGCCTACGCCTTTACTTCAAGAATATCGCTGTGACTGTGGCAAATTGCTTTTCAAGGGGCTGCTGGTCAAAGGAATTGTCGAAGTAAAGTGCAAGCGCTGCCAAGACATTAAACGCGTATCTCTTTAGGTCCGTTGTAGTTTTTCGTTTTTTTATACGTCGAACCGGCGTTTGATTGACGTGCTTAACTAATAGTTGTTATATTTATACTGTTCATACCCCGAAGAGTTGCTACGGCGACTCCAAGGTAGAGCACCTCAAGCACATTGCTTGATAGCACAAAGACAATTCATGTACGAAATGACGAGTCCTGCTGCTGTATATATTAGAGTGCCGTATACCTTTTCCGTATCGACCTTAGCGTCGATACGTTTTATCCTTCGGCCCTCGCTACAGCTACAGTGCCGTCTTTCGTGTAAAAGGACCGGAAGGACGAACCATGGCCCTAGGCAGCATCTACAGACAGACACCCCCACATCGGATAAGTATCCTTCATAGTCGGGCAGCTCGTAATATTATGGAATTTCGCGAAAATATTGTGCGTGAGTATGGGCTCTGCTCACCGGAATGGCTGGTGTTGGGTTTTGTGGCTAGTACAACGCCTACAGGAGGGGTGAAGGTGGGCGATATCGCCAGCGAACTAGACGTCCAATCTACCTATGTGACCGGTACTTTACGAAAACTGGAAAGTAAAGAACTTATAAAACTGCAAGCCGGTCCAGCAGATCGCCGAGTACGCATGATTACGGTGACCAAAAAAGGTGCTGCCGTGTTTGAGGCGCTGGAAGCGGAATTTGTTAAGCAAATCGACAGTGCACTGGGCGATGCTGGTGAAGCGGTAGTTCGTAACTATCTAGACGTCTTGCAGGTCATTTCTGCTGCACACCACAAAGCTACTCTCTAACATACCCTCATAACCACGCTAGTATAGCGCTCATGCTTTGTAATATAATCTAGATTATATATGCATAAATATTCAAGCGTGTGGGGAAGGCTGTGGCCCCATAAGGTATTGCCTATTGTGGGCATAGTCCTTATGGCAAGCTCGGTGGCTCTGTTATGGGTCGACGCTGTTCGACAGCCCTACATACCAGCTGGTTTCTCTTATAGTGCTGATGTTGTTGGCACGGACAGCTACTACGACCTAGTCAATCAGCGCTTTAGCGGCGAACGATACTCTCAGGTGCAACTCAGCTATGTATCAGCCGGCGAAGATAAAGGTGTTGCCACTATTCAGAATGTCTTACGTGCAGTTACTATTACCGGCGATCCAGTAGCAATCATAAGCCAGCAGCGAAACATAAACCGCTCGTCTGGGAAAAGTCTAGAGCAGGCAGACCCTTCCAAGCCAGAGTATTTGTTTGCGCCACGAAACCTCAAAAAGGGTCAGCCTTTCACCTTCCGGCACGTTACTTATGACGCTCCAGCTGTCATGCACTACACTGGCCAAGAGGAACTGTTCGGCCTGACCGTCTATCACTATGAGACGCAGTACGAAACAGTGGGTCGGCTAGAACAAAAAAATACCGCCACCGGGACCCTGCCACCTGGCCAGGGCATGGAGTACGAGCCCCGCGTACAGGTATGGGTAGAACCCGTCAGCGGCTGGTTGGTAAAGCTTAACGACGACACCACCACCTATACCTACGATAAAGAATCAGGCAAACGCCTCCAGGTGTTTAACCATTTTGTCAGCCAGTTTACCGACGAAAGCGTGAAACAACATGTAGACTATGCCAAATCGCTAAAACGCCAGCAAGTATTTGCTCGCCAGACCGGACCAGTACTGCTGATTATGGCAGCATTTGTCGTAGTACTACTGGTGACTTTGCGCCATTTCAGAGGTGCCCGACTGCCCGTCTATGTGCCCTTGGGCATCGTAGGGGTGACGGTAACCTCTATTTTGGCCGGGTGGGCGCTGCAAGCGCATCCATTGGTGACAGTCCTGTTTGCGGATGTTAGTATCAATCCACTGTCCTGCATTTGTTTTGGATTGGCGGTCAGCTGTATGGCGCTATTGAACTGGCCATCACGCAATAACACCTCTCTGTTCTTGGCAGGCTTGCTGGTTATTTTTGCCAGCCTGCAGATGCTTGGCAAGGTAAATGCCGTGCCTTTCAGCCTAGACTTGACGCTGTTTCGGACAGAAGTTGAAGAGCTCAGCCAGACTATCCCTAGCCGGATGACCCTATTCAGTGCCTTTGCCTTTTTGCTACTGGGTCTGGCCCTGGCCCGAGTGGCACTGAGCAGAAAGGCAACGTCTGTCAGGTTTGCCCTGTTCTTGGGCGGGGTTGTCACCACCATGGGAGCCACTGGTTTGTGCATACGCTTGTTGCAGCTGGATAAAGTTTTGGGGCTCAGCCTGGTTGAATCAATATCCGGATTTGTGTCTGTGTTGCTTATAGTCTGTGGATTTACCTTCTTGCAGATTCTGCAGCGTATAAACGGCCTCAAGCCCACTATCCATACCACATTGCTTCTGCTAATACGGCCAGCGCTGGCCACCCTGCCGTTGATTTTGCTACTAGTGGTTGCCCAGCTACAACAAAATGCCGTGGGACAAAAATTGCAGGCACGCTTTGACGAGCAAACACTGCGCCTGCAAACCGCCATGAGCAGCGAGGCAAAAATCCGCAGCAACGCATTAACAGGTGCAGTAGCCTTGTTTAACGCGTCTTATGCCGTGGAACAAAACGAGTGGAGCAGCTACGTCCAGGCGCTGGACATAGCCAAGAATTACCCGGACATACTGGGCGTTGGCTACGCAAAGGCAGTGCCGGCTTCTCAGGTGGCAGCTTTTACTGCCCAGACCAGACAGACCTATCCGGACTACACTATTTTCCCGACAGGCAGCCGACCCTTTTATGTGCCGCTCCTGTATACCGAACCCCTGACGCCAACCAGTCGAAAAGCCGTTGGCCTGGACCTATTCAGCGAGACCGTCCGCCACGAAGTCATAGAAAGAGCACGCGACAGTGGCGTGCCCAGCATATCGGGCAAAATAGTAGCCGAAGGTGTTATTAACAAGGACACCAATGTCGGCTTTGTTATGGCTGCGCCTCAATACCGCAGCCGCCCGCCAACCACGACCACCGAGCAACGCCGCCAAAACTTTGACGGAGTTGTGGTGGCCGGTTTTGATATGAAAGCTTTCATGGAGAAGGCCCTACAAAAAGAATCACCCTCTATAGATGTGCAGGTATACAGTGGCCTAGGCGTCAATGGCGACAGTCAACTGTATGACCGATATCTGGACGTAGAGATGTTCGCCCTGTATCAAAAACCACGTCTGACCAAGAGCACGGTGATCTACGTAGAAAACCACCCGTGGACTATTCGCTACAAGGCTCTGCCGGCGTTTCGACTGGGCGCTACTGAAGAACGAGCACCGATGACTATCTTATTGGGTGGAACTGCGATATATTTCTTCTTACTAATCACGCTATACCCGCAGCTCGCCAAGCACAGCCGTGTCCTTTTAGATAAACGGCTTAAGAAGCGGGACTAGCGGTAGGAAATGTCATGATAACTCTCGCCGATGTACTGATCTTGCTTATTCTGGCATGTGGGGCATTTTTGGGCATGCGTTATGGGTTTATAAAGCAACTGGCTATATCTCTTGGCATGGTGCTGGGACTTTTTGCAATTGCCTTTGTGTACGGAAAGCTAGCTTTTCTGAGTGAAAGCTCTGCAATACGAACTATCATATTGGGGATATTGGTTCTGGGCATAGCCTTCCTGTGTTTCGATGCCTGTCTGCTACTGGGCACCTGGATCCGAAAGCGCATATGGGCAAAGTCCCATCCCGTAAGCGTCCTAGAGCAATCTGGCGGCGCTATTGTGGCTGTTGTTGCCACTGCTGTAGTGATTTGGCTAGGCACGGCGATCTTTGCGCCCAGTCTGCCGTCGATGGCAGAGCGCCAGATTGATAACTCGAAACTGCTGAGTGCTATAAATAAGCTGGCAAGTGTGCCAGGTATCTTCAAAAACACTGCCCACCTGTTGGATCCCTTTAGCTCGCCGGATGTCTTTGTAGGGGACGAACCCCAGTTTGACACGGCCGACAACGCGGTCAGCCAGCAATTTAATGACCTAGACGGGGCTGTGCAGCGCGCAAAAAACGCTACGGTTAAAGTCAATGCGTGGGGCTGCGGCTCGACCAGCCTGGGCAGCGGCTTTTTGGTTGGCAAACGTCTGATAGCTACCAATGCTCACGTCATAGCGGGGGCCAATCGCATGTCTATCCAAGATCAGACTGGTACCCACGTAGCTCAAGCTGTCTGGTTTGACCCTAGCCTGGACTTGGCCATCCTACGGACAGCGTCAGATCTATCTGCAGCCCCGCTGAGCCTCCAGACAAAAGCTTACCCTCCGGGTAGTGTCTCGGCGTTGGTGGGTTACCCCAATGGCCAGCTAACCAGCCAGGACGCCACTATCATGCAGTATCTCAGCGCCAGTGGCTTTGATATCTATGGCAAGACAAAAACGCTGCGCAAGGTCTATGCCATCCGCTCAAGCCTAGGACCTGGCAACTCTGGCGGTCCGCTTATCAACAGCGAGGGGCAAGTTATTGGCATGGTGTTTGGCCATTCTGCCTCACAGAACAAGACCGGGTATGTTATTGTTGCCGACCAGCTTACGGGCGGCATTGCCGTAGCATCTAAGCAAGCCACTCAGGTTGCAACCGGAAGTTGTACCGGAAGCTAAAAATCCGCCCCGGGATGAACAAGGGCGGGTTTTTAGAGGGGGTTACTTTACTTACTGTCTGATAACACTGGTGATCAGACCGGTGCCAAGCAGATTCTTTGTGCTGACCGTTGAGGTGCCGTCGCTGAACTCACAAGTTTGAATGATCAAGTTCTGCGTGCAGCCAACCTGCACACCCAGTGAATTGGCCAGGGTCTTGGCGTCGTCTATGGTGTCACCGGCGTTTACTTGCGCCAACAATGTCTCTAGGACTCCCGGCTGGTTGGTAGTAGGTGTAGCTGGGTTTGTTGTGGTTGTATTGTTGGTAGTGCTAGTTGTGCTTGTACCTTCACGAGTAGTACCAGTGTTGCTGGTAGTGCCCGTGTTGGTGCCGGTGCGAGTATTGGTCCCAGTACCCCCACCACCGTTAGCGGCACCCGCCGCTCCATCGGCACCCTGAAGCGAGTCAAGATTGCTGCTGATTGGGGTGGTTGTTTTGTCCTTGCGGAGACCCTTTGTCCAATCAGTTGCGTAACCCAGGAGCAAAAGCAGCAGCAAAATGACGATCAGGGCTGCAATGATACCCCGTTTCATCCACATCTGGCTTTTCTTCAGTTTTTTGATTTTTTCTTTTTGTCTGGTTTCTGCCTGAATGATACTGGCCATGCGAAAGATCCTTTTTTATTTGTTGTTTATATAACGATTATTATGTATTGTTCATAATAAATCAATAATTCTTGTGGTAATTTAACAGGTTTATAATTGTTGCTTTGTTTGCCTAAGTAGAGTTTGGTATATAAGATTAAAGCAACAAGATAAATCACTTGGGGGTGAGCTACGACCATGAAGAGGCTCACGAGGCATGAGAAAAAAGTGCATGCCGCAAGAATAATCTGTACCTTGGCCGCCGTCTTGATTAGTGGACTCCTGCTGATTGCTCTGGCACCCGATAACCGGCTGGTCGTTCTGGACGATGCCCGGACAGCCTTGGATTCACAAAGGATCCCCAACAAGACCATTACCAACAACGACATAGCCGACAACACCATCTCGATAAACAACCTGGACACCAACTTGCAAAGTCTGGTTACTACCAACATAAATAATCGCACAACAAACCAGACAACAACGACGGCCGCACCCCAGCCACAACCTGCACCACTAATTGACCTAGGTGCTGCAGGGAGCGTTGTCGACTTACTGGGAGCGACCGTCAATGGACTCGTCGGTGAACTGAACGGCCTTGTCGTTGGAACCATAGATATCCTGGATGGCACCATTGGGGTCATAGACCTTTCGACCGACTTGCTGACCGATCTGCAGGGCGGTATTGGCACCATAACATCTGGGTCAATCCTGGATGGCACCATCGGCACTATTGATATTGCCGGGCAGGCTATCACCAGTGGCCTCCTAGCTAACAATGCCGTAGGCAGCAGCCAGATTGTCGACGGAGCCATCGGCACCCTAGATATTGCAACAAATTCCATCACATCTGGATTGATCGCCGATGGCACTATCGATGCCACTGATATCCTAACGAACACCATCACCTCGCTTCAGTTGACTGATGGCGGCATTGGTGGTGCCGATATTGCCAGCGGAGCTATCACAAATGGGCTTCTAGCCGGAGATGCTATTTCTGGGGACAAGATAGCAGATGGAGCAATCGGCACGCTGGACATTGCTGGCAACGCCATCACTACAGGGTTGCTGGCGGCCAATTCAGTCAGCGGAGCCAAGATATTGGACGGAGCTATTGGCGCGGTTGATATTGCCACAGACGCAATCACCTCTGCACTTATTTCGGACAGCAGTATCACCGGCACGGACATTGCCAGCGGCACACTGGGGACAGCAAATATCGCCAGCGGTGCGATAACTTCCACGTTAATCGCCGATGGTGATATAACCACGGGCGATATTGCTAACGGGGCCATCACCAACGGCCTACTAGCCAACAATGTTGTAAATGGCACCAAAATCCTAGACGGTGCCATTGGCACTATCGATATCGCAACTAGTGCTATCACCACGGGGCTGATTGCCGATGGCACTATATCTGGTGGTGATATCGCCAGCAGTGCGATTAACACCGCCCAGATAGCCGGCAATGCAATAACCACAGCGCTCATTGCTGATGGCACGGTTGCTACGGGTGACATAGCTAGCAGTGCCATCACCAACACGCTGCTGGCCGACAACTCTATAGGCAGTAGCAAGATCCTCGACGGAGCCATTGGTTCCGGTGACATTGCCGATGGTACCCTAGCCACCATAGATATTGCGACAAGCGCCATCACCAGTGGCCTGATCGCCGATGACACCATTTCTACAGCTGACATCGCCAGTGGAGCTGTGGGCACCGTAGACATTGCCGGCAGCGCTATCACTTCCGCCCTCATAGCTGATGGCGTCGTAGCCAGTGGTGACATTGCCGATGGTACGGTGGCAACCGGCGATATTGCCAGTAGTGCAATTACAACCGCCCTGATTGCCGACGGTACTATTGCCACGGGTGACATAGCCAACAATGCTATTACCAATACCCTGCTGGCGGGCGACTCGGTCACCAGCGCCAAGATTGTTGATGGCGCTATCGGCACCCTAGACATCACGACCGATGCTATCACATCCAGCCTCATCCTTGACGGAGCCATCACCAGCCTAGACATCACCAATGCTACCATTGCTACAACAGACATTGCTGACAATGCTATTACCAACAGCTTGATTGCCGACGGCACTATCAGCACCAACGACATTGCTAACAACGCTATCACCGCCACGCTTCTGGCTGACAACTCTATAACTGCCGCCAAGATAGTCGATGGCACTATTGCTACAGGTGACATAGCCAACAATGCTATCACCAATACACTGCTGGCCAGCGGAGCAGTCCGCACCTCCAACCTCACTACCGCCGCCAACAAAAAAACCGTGTCTATTCAGATTGGCAATGTACTGTCCGTCTTGGGCGATTTTGAGAGGCCCGTATTCATCGCGCCCACCAGTGGCACCATTACCAAGGTCACCTTTACTGACGCCGCTGGGATCAGCGCCTCTATTGGCAAAGGCACTATATCTGTGGAACGTCGAACTGCTCCGGCCGCTACCGTCGCGTCAGTTGCTATGAACGGCATTTCTTTAAATGCTTTTGTGCCTAGCTCACCCAGCGTTGTGGGCGGCCAAAACTTCAGTGCTGGCGATGTCTACAGTTTTTTGTATGACGGCAATATATCGGCGGTCAGTTTCACCGGCTTCTTGATTACGATAGAATACACAGCTACCGACTAACGGGCCGAGCTCGATGCCGGCTGGACCTCGCTTTTGTCAGCAAAGCGCAGCATGTCTATAACTTTGTGGGTTGATGGACGGTAAACCACCAAGCGCTTGGCATCATTGTATATCAGCAAAATATCTTGGTTATCCACGCTGGCCGCCAGTACTTTGTTGCTCAGTTTGTCTTTGTCAGCGATGGTCACCATAGTGGGTTTTTCGTCTGGCAGCTGCACGGTGCGTCTGACGTCGCGCAGCAGCGCTGCCTCGTCTACCTTGCCTTTAGCCTGAGCGCCCTGATATTTTTTGTAGAAAAACGCACTGCTGCCTGCTGCCAGCACAAACAATATGCCCAGCAGCAACAGGGCACCTTTTTGTAACGAACGTTTTCTCTTCGGAACAGGCTGGTCCTCGCTCATAAACATCCCCCGGTAATTATGAAGCTTACTTATATAAGCGTAACACTCTTTTGATCATTTGGTCATTGCTATACTGGATCCATGGACAAGTCTCTGAAAGAACGTATTGCTTACGTCAAACAAATGCTCGCAACCGGACGACATGCAGCTATGGCTACGGTCAATGCTGATGGATCCCCACATAATTCACCCTTTTACCTCATCACAGACGACAATCTGCAACACCTGTATTTCGGATCGCACCCGCAGTCTATGCACGTCCAGAATGTCTTGCGAACTGGCCAGCTGTTTGTGGTCATGTACGACCTCATGCGGGGCGGTGGCTTATACATACAGGCCGATCATGGCCACCAGCTAGAGGGCGACGAACTCGTGCAAGCCTTGGCAGCTCATAACAAGCGAAACCAGCGAAACAACAAACCCATCATAGATCTCAGCTACTACCAAGAAGATGCCAATCCTCAGCGCATGTATGGTGCCGATATCACTAAAATGTGGGTTAACTGGGCACAGCGTGACGCAGATGGCTTGATCGTTCGCGACTATCGTCATGAAGTCTCCGCCAAAGAACTCACAGGAGATCATGCATGATATACGTTGCCTTGCTGCGTGGCATAAATGTCGGCGGCAAAAACAAGGTAGAAATGAAGCGGCTCAAAGAGACCTTTGAGCGTATTGGTACAACGGACGTTGTTACCTATATCAACTCTGGCAATATTATCTTTAAAGACACCACACACACGCCCAAACAACTGGTGACGCTGCTAGAAAAAGCTATTGCCGAAGACTTTGGCTTTGCGGTCAAAGTACTCATTCGTGACAAAGATAACATCAAGATGGTGGCCAAGGCCCTGTCAGACAAGTGGGTCAACGACGCCACCATGAAATGCGACGTACTGTTTTTGTGGGAAGACTTTGATACAAAAGAAGTGCTAGACCTGCTGACCATCAAACCAGATATAGATGACGTCAAATACGTGCCAGGCGCCGTCCTGTGGCGCGTAGACCGGCCCAATGTAACCAGAAGTGGCCTGATGAAGATCTTTGGTACAGAGGTGTACGCTCACGTAACCATTCGCAACTGCAATACCGCCCGCAAGCTAGCAACTCTTATGAATTCGTAATATCGTCACCCCTGTTACGTATATTGACTTTTTAACGTATTTATGCTAATATACTAATACTTCAGTAGCGCTGGGAAACCACCTCTGAAGTACCTTAATAGCTCTCTGTTAACCCATGTTGCTACCTCTGTTGATGGTTGGAGATAATTATGCGAATTTTTCGTGTATTTACCCCCAACCATCGACCATAGCCCGATCGCAAGATCACGACCAAGGAGTACGGATGTCTTCCGTCATACTGTACACGCTCTACCTCATCGGCCTCAAGAAGCAGGCCGTCGACCTCGCAATCAAGTGGCTTGCCACTCTGCCGATCGAGTCGAAGAAGTACCGCACCGGCGATGCGTTCATCAACTGGCAGAAGAAGTACCCGATCTGCGAGTACTGCACCTGGCCGATGTACCCGAGCGACTCGCATGAGTACTGCGACGAGCAGTTGCAGGACGCTGCCCAGCGGGCTGCCGATGAGCTGCTCTGTCAGAGCTGCTGGGACAAGCCCGCGGTCAAGGATCGCCGCTGTCAGCCCTGCTGGGACTTCGACTTCCTATGTCGCGAAGGGTGCGGCAAGCCGGACTCCGAGTGCGACGGCAACTGCTACGCCGCCACACTGTGCGACGCCACCGACTTCTGGACCGAAGCACACTACGACGGTTGGGACTACCCGGACGATGATGAGATCGACGACGCGAGTCGGCACGAGATCGAGCACGGCCGGCGCCACGAGATGTACAACAGCTAGGTCGCAGTAGCGGCATAACAGAGAGCTGCCAGGTGGTGGGAAAAAGGAAGAGCCTGAGGCTCAACCCCAAACCCGCCACCTGGACAGTTCCCAAGAACACAAACCCCACCCCCGTAAATGCTCAGGGTTGGACCCTAAGCATCAAGGTTTTGTGTTTTTAGGAACTATCCAGGACATCTTGCTAGCATAGCCACCCTGTGTACTTCCTCTATATATCTTTTCTATACAAGCTTCAGGCTGTTAAGCGAGCATTTAGCGGTCAATACCTTCGTACAAATTTAAAGATCTGCGCTATCCGCGGGGACAAAAATGAGTACACAAAGATATACCGAGATATTGACAGCAAGTACACGAAAGGTATACAATTGATACATGAGTAAAGCAACTACAAAATCCACGAGTATGAATATCCGACTCGATGAAGAAACCCGCTACAAACTGCAAATCTTTGCTGACAAACTTGGCATACCAGCCACCACTTTAGCAGCCGCCAACATCAAGCAGATGTTGCGCGCCGGTGAAGTACGGCTTACTACTACGCTGGAGCCTACGCCTCACTTGGAAAAAATCATGCGCCAGGCTGACGTCGACATCAAAGCAGGCAAGAATATATCAAAAGCCTACGACAATGCTGATGATTTTTTCAGTGACCTAGATAAAAATATCTAAAAAGCATGAAAATACGCCGCCATAAGTCGTTTGAAAAAGACTACTTAAAGCTGAAGCCAGCCCAACGGGAACGCCTTAAAAAAGCCTTCGTACTTTTTATAACCGACCCAATGCATCCTGATTTATACAATCACCCACTGAGCGGCAAGTGGACAGGCTATCGCTCAATTACTTTTGGTGGCGACTGGCGAACGCACTACAAAGTGGTTGATGGCGAAGCTCTTTTTGTGGCGTGTGGAACGCATAGCCAACTATATAAGTAACCTGAATCACGAAACTCCACCCCTGTCTAGAGGTCCGACCTCTTTAGTCTGTGGTGTTTTGGAGTTTCGTGATTCAGGTTATAAGTAGGTGCTGAAGATACTTTAGGCTCACATAATGATATGTTCCATGCATGTAGCAATTTGGAATTCAATTGCCAAAATAGAACCATGTGGCGTTAAAGTGTAGTTTCGCATTACTGGTAACTGCTCACACCCTCCAAAACAGAGGTGTAAATATCAGCACAAGGCCAGTGCTTGAAGTTGCTCAATCTGTTGGCTTTTATGCGTATTAACTCCTTTACTGCCAATCAACAGATACGGGGAGGCAGTGAGCAGTTACCATTACTGACCTGAATCCCGAAACTCACTAACAGATACAAAACTCACTTAAAATCTAAGAATTTATGGTCATCAATCCTAGCATCTACACCTCAGAGCTAGCACAGACAGGTACCCTTCCGGGTCTAAGATTGGTTAAATAACAGTTTGAGGAGGTTTCGGGATTCAGGTAGGTTTACTGGTCCACCCACTAAACATATAAGACACTTGTATCAAGTGTAGCATCTGCAAAGCCGTCTAGGCTTTGCAGATATTCAACGGGCGTCAGCATGCGGAGCATGCTGTGTGGCCGGTAGAAGTTGTAGTCAAGGCAGTCTTCAA